>JBGSNB010000513.1:0-7983 GCA_041739835.1 Parvularculaceae bacterium
CCCGCCCCTGCCTCGCGACGACGAAGTATCTCCCGGACGCGAGGAGCTCGGGACGCGCGCGCGTCATCGCCGGCAGCGCGGTCGCCAGCACTTCGTCGCGATACCACCCGCGATACAGCGTCGAATAGGAAGCGGCGAGAACGTCGCCGACCACCTGCGCATCCGCCGGCGTCGCGGCGCGCAGCAAGATGCCGGGCTCGCTCACCCCTTGCCCTTCGTCTTGGTCTTGTTCGGCTCGGCGTTCTTCTCGATGAATTCAATGATGAGGCCGGCGACATCGACGCCGGTGGCGGTCTCGACGCCCTCAAGGCCCGGCGAGGAATTGACTTCCATCACCACCGGCCCGTGATTGGAACGCAGCATGTCGACGCCGCAGACATTCAATCCCATCGCTTTGGCCGCCGAGATCGCGGTCGAACGCTCCGCCGGCGTGATCTTCACTTTCTCCGCCGACCCGCCGCGATGGAGGTTCGAGCGGAATTCGCCTTCCTTGCCCTTGCGTTTCATCGACGCGACGACCTTGTCGCCGACGACGAGGCAGCGAATGTCTTCGCCGCGCGCTTCCTTGATGAATTCCTGCACGAGGATGTTGGTGTTGACGCCGCCAAACGCCTGAATGATCGATTCCGCCGCGCGTTCGGTCTCGCCGAGAATGACGCCGATGCCTTGCGTGCCTTCCAGCAGCTTGATGATGACCGGCGGGCCGCCGACGAGCTTGATCACTTCCTCCGCGTTCGACGTCTTGTGCGCGAACACCGTCACCGGCAGGCCGACGCCTTTGCGCGCCAGCAATTGCAGCGAGCGGAGCTTGTCGCGCGAGCGGGAAATCGCGACAGACTCGTTCGCCGGATAAACCCCCATCATCTCGAACTGGCGAAGGACCGCCGTGCCGTAGAAAGTGACCGAAGCTCCGATGCGCGGAATGACCGCGTCAAATTTCGGCAGGTCCTTGCCCTGGTAAAAGACGCTCGGGCGGTGCGAGGTGATGTTGATGTAGCATTTCAGGTGATTGACGACGTCGATTTCATGCCCGCGCGCGGTCGCCGCCTCGACAAGGCGCCTGTGGGAATAGAGCGCGCCGTTCTGGCACATCAGGGCGAGTTTCATGGAAGGTCCCGAAGAGCATTACCGGCCGAGCATAAACGAACGCGCCGGGTAAATAACGACATTTTTGCGTAGGGCGTCGCGTCCGATCAGCAGACGAAATTCCATATCGTCCCGATTGGCGAGCGACAATTCGATCGATTGTTCGCGGCCGCCCAGCCGCAAGACCGCCAGGATGACAATCCGCATCTGTTCGGACCCGTTGGAACTTCGGATCAGCCGCCGGTCGTGAACGGGCGCAGAACAGAAGACCGCCGGCTTGCTGCGCTTTTGCACGGGGTGGAGGTAGAACTGGACGCAGGCGCGCCCGTCGATCAGGACCTCCCGGATCCGCCAGGCGTGAATGGCGGATGTCTTGGCGCCGGTGTCGATCTTCGCCTGGATGCGACGATCGCAAAGTTCAGGAAGCTCGACCCATTCGCGCCATCCGATCTGGAGGGGCGCCCTGACCTTGGATTTGATCGCTTTTTTCATGGCTTTGTCAGAGAGCGGCGTGCGCAGAAAAATTTCGCCGCGCGCCGCGCGCTAGATGTGCAGCGCATGGCCAAGCGTTCTCAGCATCGCTTCCTGCAGCGCTTCGCCTTGCGTCGGGTGCGCGTGGATGGTCCCGGCGACATCTTCCAGCCGTGCGCCCATTTCGAGGGCAAGTCCGAAGGCGGCGGAAAGCTCTGACGCGCCGCGGCCGACCGCCTGTACGCCAAGCAGCAGATGATTGTCCTCGCGCGCGACGACGCGCACAAACCCCTCCTCGGCTTCCATCGTCATCGCGCGGCCATTGGCCGAGAATGGAAAATTCGCGGTCTTGATCTTCATGCCCGCCGCCTTCGCTTCCTCCGGCGACAGGCCGCAGGAAACGATTTCAGGATCGGTGAAACAGATCGCCGGCATCGCGACCTTGTCCCAGCGACGATTATGGCCGGCGATGATCTCGGCGACCATTTCGCCTTGCGCCATGGCGCGGTGCGCGAGCATCGGCTCGCCGGTGACGTCGCCGATGGCGTAGATGCCGCGCATCGACGTTTCGCAAGCGTCGCTGATCTTCAAATGCCGCCCGTCCATGTCGAGCGCCAGCTTCTCGCGGCCCCAGCCTTCGGTCAGCGGCTTTCGCCCGACAGTGACCAACACCTTGTCGGCGGGAATCAATTCTCCTTTGCCATTCTGCTCGACTTCAAGCGCCTTGCCGTCCTTCGAGAGGCCCTTCGCCTTGGCGCCGAGAATGACGGTCACGCCCAAGTCCTTCAGGCGCTTGGCGACGGGCTTGGTCAACTCCGCATCATAAGTCGGCAGGATGCGGTCCATCGCCTCGACGACTGTCACTGTCGAGCCGAATTTGGCGAAAGCGATCCCGAGTTCGAGGCCGATATAGCCGGCGCCGACAATCGCGAAATTCTTCGGCGGCGCGTCCAGCGCCAGCGCGCCGGTCGAGGAAATGACATTGCCGGCGAATTTCATGAACGGAAGTTCGACCGGGACCGAGCCTGTCGCGATGACGATATTCTCGGCGCGAATGCGCTGGATTCCGTCCGCCGTTTTCACATCGACGGTCTTGCCGTCGACAAACGAGGCCCAACCCTTGATCGACCGAACCTTGTTCTTTTTCAGCAAGCCGCCGACGCCGGTCGTCAGGCGCTTGACGATGCCGTCCTTCCACGCGACGGTCTTTGAAAGGTCAAGCTTGGGCTTCCCCGCCGAAATGCCGAGCGCGGATGAATTGGCGAAGTGCGTCGCCTTCTCGAATTCGTCGGCCGCGTGAATGATCGCCTTCGAGGGGATGCAGCCCACATTGAGGCAGGTCCCGCCAAGCGCCTCTGCGTCGACGACGATCGCATCGATGCCAAGCTGCCCTGCGCGGATGCCGCAGACATAGCCGCCCGGCCCGCCGCCGATGATGAGGAGTTTGCAGTTTGTTTCCGTCATGAAGCCCCCTGGTCGTTATGGACCGCGCCAGCGGCGGCGGCTCGTCCGGAAAACCCTCGTTCCAGAGCTCCACGGTCAACAAGGGACTGAATCGCAATGCTGTCATGACCGGGAATGAGCATGACCTCCGGTTCCGATTTCATGAGATCATTCAGCCCGCTCAACTGCATTGCGACGGCGCGCCGGTCATCACGCGAATAAAAGGTCGTGACGAGGCGCGACCGCTGTCGCTCCAGGCGCACATTGTCTAGCATCGTTGCGGTGTCCCCCAAAAAGAGAAACTCCGCGCCGTCTTCAAGTTTGACAAAAATCATCTGGGAGCCCGGCGTATGGCCGCTTGCGCGGATCAGCACAACGCCGGGCGCAATCGCCTTTGCGCCCGCATATTCGAAAGATGCATATCCCTGCCGATCTGCAATCGGCCAAAGGTTCGCGGGCGCTTCCCTGACCTGCTCCGGAACCAGCAAGGATTTCGACAGAAGTCTTTCGGCAATAGGGCTTTCAAGCAAGCCGCCAATATGATCTTTATGTTCATGGGTCACGACGATTGACGCCGCCTCGTCCATCGCTGCTAGCAGCCGCTGCCAAGCGTTGTCGTCGTAAGATTTTACGCCATACTCCGCACCGTCAGCCTCCGCCGCAGCGCGGCTGAATCCCGTGTCGATGATAATCGATGCGTCTCCAGTGACAACCCGATAGGCGTTGCGGACCATTTCAATCTTTTTCCAGCCAGCCCCGGCGACCATTGCGATTTCTGGAACCATGTGGCGCGAAACAGTCTCGACTTCGACCCGGCTCGGCATCGGCCCAGGCATCGCCGCAGCGGCGCGCCTGATCTCGGTGATGTCCAGAGCAAAGTCAGCGCCTTTCGGCGCGCTATTGTCATAGAACAGCCAATAATGCGCCGCAGCACCGGCTAACGCGAGTGCAATCGATATTCGAGCAAGCCAGCGCACCATGATCGCTTCTCAGTTCGGGAATCAATCCTCAATAAAAATCATTGCCGGGTTTTCGAGCAACGTCTTGAAGCGCTGCACGAAAACGGCGGCGTTCCAGCCGTCGACGATGCGGTGGTCGAAAGCGCATGAGAGATTCATCATCTTGCGCGGAACGAACTGCGTTCCATCCCACATCGGCCGCATCTGCATCTTGTTGACGCCGACGATGGCGACTTCCGGGTGGTTGATGACCGGCGTCGTCACGATGCCGCCGAGCGCGCCCAATGACGTGATGGTGATCGTCGAACCGGAAAGCTCCTCGCGCGTCGCCGTTCCTTTTTTCGCCGCGTCAGCAAGGCGCGCGACTTCGGCGGCGCAGTCCCAGAGCCCGCGCGCCTCACCATGTTTGACCACGGGCACCACAAGACCGTTGTCGGTCTGAGCGGCGACGCCGATATGAACGCCGCCATATTGCCGGACGATTCCCGCTTCATCGTCGAACAGCGAATTGACCTGCGGCTGGTCCGCAATCGCCTTCGCCATCGCCCGCATCAGGAACGGCAGGATGGTCAGCTTCGCCTGACCCGGTTTTTTTTCGGCATTCAGTTTGGCGCGCAGATCCTCCAGCGCCGTCATGTCGACCTCCTCGACATAAACGATATCGGGAATGCGCGCGCGCGAGATCGTCATCTTCTCGGCGATCTTGCGGCGAAGGCCGATGACGGGAATTTCCTTGACGCTGATATCGGCGGCGCGGCCGCGCCCGACGCTGACGGTCGAACCATGTTCAAAGAAATTGTCGAGGTCTTCGTGGGTGATGCGCCCGGCGGGGCCCGTTCCCGGCACGCGGCGCAGATCGACGCCCGAATCCATCGCGCGTTTCCTGACCGCCGGCGAGGCGAGTGGTTTCTCGCCTTCCTTGCGCGGCGCGCCGGAGAGCGCGGCGGCAGGCGTCTTTGCGACCGGTTTCGGCGCTTCCGCTTGCGGCGCCGGCGCCGGTTTGGTTTCCGCCTTTGCAGGCGGCGCGGCTTTCTTTTCAGCTTTCGCCGTTTCCTTCGCCGTCGCCGCGTCTTCATCCTTCGCATTGCCGGCGCCGTCGACTTCCAGCTTCACGATCGGCGAGCCGACCGCAACGGTGTCGCCCGCTTTCGCGCCGACCCAGATCACCTTGCCGATGACCGGCGAGGGGATTTCAACCGTCGCCTTGTCCGTCATCACCGCGGCGATGACCTGGTCCTCCATCACATTGTCGCCGGGTTTGACCATCCACTCGACAAGTTCGGCTTCCGCGACGCCCTCGCCGACATCCGGCAATTTGATGACATGAACGCCCATCAGCCCTGCTCCATCACTTTTTTCAGCGCCGCGCCGACGCGCTTTGGTCCCGGAAAATAGTCCCATTCATGCGCATGCGGATAGGGCGTGTCATACCCTGTCACACGGATCACCGGCGCTTCGAGATGGTGGAAGCATCCTTCCATCACCACCGCCATCAACTCCGCCGAAAAGCCGCAGGTTTTCGTCGCCTCGACGACGATGACGCAGCGGCCGGTTTTCCTTACCGACGCTTCAATCGCTTCGAGGTCGAGCGGCAGAATGGTGCGCAGATCGATGACTTCCGCGTCGACGCCGGTCTCTTCCGCCGCCGCCAGCGCGACATGCACCATGGTGCCATAAGCGAGCACGGTGACATCCTGCCCTTCGCGCCGGATCGCCGCCTTGCCGAGCGGGACGGTGTAATAGCCGTCCGGCACATCGCCAAGCTCATGCTTCTTCCACGGCGTCACCGGCTGGTCGTGGTGACCGTCGAAGGGGCCGTTATAGAGGCGCTTGGGCTCAAGGAACATGACAGGATCGTCGTCCTCGATCGATGCGATAAGAAGACCTTTGGCGTCATAGGGGTTCGACGGGATCACGGTCTTCAGTCCGCAGACATGTGCAAACAACGCTTCCGGGCTCTGGCTGTGCGT
Source organism: Parvularculaceae bacterium (assembly GCA_041739835.1). Taxonomy (GTDB): domain Bacteria; phylum Pseudomonadota; class Alphaproteobacteria; order Caulobacterales; family Parvularculaceae; genus Amphiplicatus. The sequence goes on from JBGSNB010000513.1 coordinate 5,930, forward strand.
TTGGCCGCCGAAGATGCCGCCGCCTGTCGGCATCCTGACCGTCATCGGCACGGTGAAATCCCCCGCCGAACGATAGCGGATGCGCGCGGCTTCCGACGCCAGCTGGTCGTAACCGGGATAGACATAGTCCGCGAACTGGATTTCGACGCAGGGGCGTATGCCATAGGCGGCCATGCCGATCGCGGCGCCGACAATGCCGCTTTCGCTGATCGGCGCATCGAAACAGCGCTGCGCGCCATACTTCTTTTGCAGTCCGTGCGTGCAGCGGAAGACGCCGCCGAAATAGCCGACATCTTCGCCGAAGACGACGACATTCGGGTCCTTGTCCATGGCGACGTCCATGGCGCTGCGGATCGCTTCGATCATGGTCATGCGCGTCATGATTTAAAGCCCCGCTTCCTGACGCTGCCGGATCAGATGGATCGGCGGCTCCGCATAGACGTCCTCAAACATCGTGCCGGCCGGCGCGTGCGGGCCGTTGTGCAAGGTGCCGTGCTCCTCGGCCTGCTTTTGCGCTTGCAGGGTTTCGCTCTCGATCTGCGCCTTCGCTTGCGTGTGTCGCTCTTCCGACCACTTTTTCCGGAGATTCAGATGCTTCTTCAGTCGCTCGATCGGATCGCCAAGCGGCCAGGTCGTGCCCTCATCCTTGGGGCGGTAGCCTGAGGGATCGTCCGAAGTCGAATGCGCGCCGGCGCGATAGGTGAGGAACTCGATCAGGGTCGGACCGAGATTGCGGCGCGCGCGATCGATCGCCCATTTCGAGACGGCGTAGACCGCGAGATAGTCATTGCCGTCGACGCGCAAGGACGGGATGCCGAACCCGAGGCCGCGCGACGCGAATGTCGCCGCATTGCCGCGCGCAATGCCCTGAAAAGTCGAGATCGCCCATTGATTGTTGACGACGTTGAGAACCACCGGCGCCTTGTAGGTCGATGCGAACACGAGCGCCGAGTGGAAGTCGTTTTCAGCGGTCGAGCCTTCGCCGATCCATCCCGCGGCGACTCTTGTGTCGCCCTTGATCGCCGACGCCATCGCCCAGCCGACCGCCTGGATGAACTGCGTCGCAAGATTGCCGGAAATCGTGAAGTAGCCGTCTTCCTTCGACGAATACATCACCGGCAATTGGCGGCCTTTCATCGGATCCAGCTCGTTCGAGTAGATCTGGTTCATCATGGTCAGGACGGAGTAGCCCCCGGCGATGAGGAGGCCCTGCTGGCGATAGGTCGGAAAATTCATGTCGCCCTTGCGCATCGCCTTGCGGAAGGCGCAGGCGACAGCCTCTTCTCCAAGCGCCTGCATGTAGAAAGAGGTCTTGCCCTGGCGCTGCGCCATGAACATGCGCGCGTCGAAGGCGCGGACCGTCATCATGTGACGGAGTCCCTCGACGAGGTCGTCATCGGACAGCTGTCCCGCCCAGGGTCCGACGGCTTCGCCCTTGTCATTCAGGACACGGATGACAGAATACGCAAGATCGTGAATGTGCAGCGGCTCGACATCGACCGGCGGCATGCGGACGGCGCCCGCTTCCGGGATCAGCATCTCGCCGAAATCGGGATGATCGCCCGGGCGGCACTCCGGCTCGGGCACAAACAGGCTGAGCGGGCCGCTTTCGCCCCTGGACTTGCTCATGTCTCACTCCCGATTGGCGCGTTTGGCGTGCGCCTCATTGAACGGTCTTTCCGGCAGCCCCTAGGCCATCAGCAACCTGTTACGCAATGCCGCAGGAAACCTTAAGGCGATCATCGTCTTAGCGCAGAATACGCCGATCCGGCCGAAGCGGCGAGGAACCCCCAAAGCGCGGCGCGCGCAAGGCGGAATATCGCGCGGAAGCGCTCCTCCTTGGCGCGTTATCGCCGCATTGTCTATTCGGACCGATAGACTGAACTTGCCGCGGCGGCGCTGACAAATCCGGCGCGGACGTCCTCGGCGAGGGAATCGTCGTCCCGCGCGCGCGGATCACCGAGCCCGCCGCCGCCGGGCGTTTCTACAACGAGCCGCCGGCCGGCCGGGATGACATCGCGCCCCATGCCGCGCATTTTCGTGCCGTCATCAAG
>JBGSNB010000520.1:0-1853 GCA_041739835.1 Parvularculaceae bacterium
GCGTCGACGATGAGCCCGAGCGACCGGGCGAGGCGCGGTCGCCAGCGCGCCGGCGCGCTCATGAAACCTCCAGCCGCAGCCCCGCCCGTTCATTGTCCCAGACGATTGACATGATCTTCCATCGGCCATCCTCGCGGATAAAGTTATAGAAATTGACCCCGCGCCCCTCGCGCGCGTCAGGCGGCGATCCGTAGACGGACCGATAAACGCTCCGCACCCGCGCGATATTGCCGAAAACCTCGCATTGATGGCCGATTTCTTCCTCAAGAAACGCCGCCGCGGCGAATTTCCTGTCGACATCGGCGTGATGCTCATCGACGGTCATGACGGCGGCGAACGGCCTGCCGCCTTCATCGACGCCGGTTCGCACTAGGCGCGCCGCCGGGTGGTAATGATGTTTCACGGCGTCATAGGCGCGCGGACCCGGCGGCCCGGACAACATCGCATAACCTTCGAGGATCATCGCCCTGATGATGCGCCTGTCCTCGCTATCGCTCATTTGCCGAATTCCTCCGCCATGAAGGCCGTGCGTGCGGCCGCCTGCCGCGCAAAGCGCAAGGTGATCGCCTTTCGGCGGCCCGCCGCCAGCGCGCGGTCGACCGACGGGCGGATGACGGCGCCGCCATAAGCATCGGCGACGATCAGTCCCTCGTCATCAGGCAACAGGACTTGCGGAAAATCCGCGGCCACGGCGAAATAGAATTCATCGCAAAAACCGAGATAGTCCCGCCACTTGCCGTCGGCGGCGAAGTCCGCCTCGCAGGACTTGATCTCGGCGATGACAAGCCGGCCTTTCGGGCAAAGGCCCGCAATGTCGGCGCGCCGTCCGTTCGGCAGACGAAACTCCGCCATCGGCGCAAGGCCGAGCTCGCGAAACAGCCGCGACACGCCGCGCGTCAGGGCGGTGGTGACATCGGGACGGCGCGCGCAAAGATCCGCGTCGACGATGGGCAGACGAACGATGTTCTCCATCTGTTCATCGAAGCCCGAAGCCGCGGAAACGTCAATAGGGGGGCGTTAGCCCCTCAGCACGAGTTCGCCATTGCGCTGCTCGACGCTTTCGAGCTTCGACAGGAAGCTCATGCCGAGGAGGTTCATCGCCAGCTGTTCGTCGGGCAATATGAATGCCTTCACGTTCTCGACGCGAATGCCGTCGATTTCGATCAGCTCGATATCGATCAGCGCGGCCTTGGTCTCGCCGTTTGCGGTCCTCACCGCATGCTTGTAGTCCGCCCACGACACATAGATGTTGGCGGCGCGCGCGTCTGAATCGCGCAGCGCCACATAGCTGGCGCCGGTGTCGACAAGGAAGGACGCCGGCCGATGATTGACTGCCGCCGTCACGAAATACTGATGATTGACGCCGGCGGGCAGGCGCACTTCGCCGCCGTAAGAACCGCCGCGCGAAGTCTTTGGGGAGGCGACGGCGGCGGCGCTCGCCAGGATCTGCGGGCCGGCTTCGCCGACGACGGCGTCCTGTTCGTCGAAATGCTTCACCGCGACGACCGTCGCGCAAATGCAGATGACCGCTCCAAGCAATTCCGACCGCATGCGACGGCTCCTGTCGAGAGATCGAAGGATCGCATGACGCTGGTTAAGGTTTGGCCGGCAAGCGTGGTAAACGAGCGCTGAAAATCAGCGTGAAAATCCGAGCACATCCGACATGGCATAAAGGCCCGGCGGTTTGCCGGCCGCCCATTTGGCGGCGGCGATCGCGCCCTTGGCGAACAAGCCGCGATCAATCGCATGATGAGCGAGGGTGATTGTTTCCTCGGCGCCGGCGAACATCACCTCATGGTCGCCGACAATGCCGCCGCCGCGCACCACCGCAAAGCCGATTGCGCCGCGGGGTC
>JBGSNB010000541.1:0-1857 GCA_041739835.1 Parvularculaceae bacterium
GCCTGCGACAACGCGCGTCGCGCCGCCGCCTCCGGCGCGCCTGCCGACGCCGCGTCCTTCATCAAGGGATACGGTTTTCATCCCCGGCAATGCGAAACGAACGCCGGCGTCCTCCAGCATCCCGAGAACGTCATCCGCGACTATGTCAATCTCGGCGACAAGGCGGGCTTCACCTTTCATATTCACGCCATCGGCGACCGCGCGGTGAAAACCGCGCTCGACGCGATCGCGAACGCCAGGGCCGATCACGGATCGACGACGCGCCATATCGTCACCCATCTGCAAGTCGTGCGGCCCGATGACATCGCGCGCTTCAAGGCGCTCGGCGCCTATGCCTCGCTCACCTTCGCCTGGGCGACGGTCGATCCCGATTATGATTTGACGGTGTTGCCTTTCATCGACCGCGTCGACGGGCCGGCCGGACTTTATGATCCGGCAAGCTATTACATGAAAAACGTCTATCCGGCGCAATCGATCCTGAAAGCCGGCGGCGTCATCATCGCCGGCTCCGACGCGCCGGTCGACACGCGCGACCCGCGCCCTTTCGTCAATATCGAAGGCGCCGTCAGCCGCGATATCTTCGAGGCGGGCGCCCTCAACGCCGGCGAGGCGCTGTCGATCTTCGACGCCGTCGACGCCTATACGATCAACGCCGCGCGCGCGCTGAAACAGGACGGCGCCGCCGGTTCGCTGGAACGCGGCAAGAAGGCGGATTTCATCATTGTCGATCAGGATGTGTTCGCGCTCGCCCAAACCGGACAAGCAGCGGCGATCAGCGAGACGCAGGTGCTCGAAACCTGGTTCGGCGGAAAACCCGTATTCAAACGCGAATAAGGCGCCGGGCGCTACTTCGCCGCCGCGCCGAGCGCCTCCATCCGGCCGAGCAGGGCTTTCGCGCGCTTTGCGTCGAGATCGCCGGCGCCGCCGATCAGGGTTTCGCGGATCGGCTTGAATCCGGACATGCCGAGAATCCCGCTCTCGAAACTCTTCACGCCCTGCGCGCCGAAGAACAGCTTGTAGGCCGCGCTCGGCATGCCCATCGTCACGATCACCCGCGCCGATTTTCCTTTCAGCATCTTTCGCGGCCAGCCGCCTTTTTCACTTGCCGCGATGGCGAATTCATTGCGCGACAATTGCTCGAAGAAAGACTTGACCAGCGCCGGCATCGAGCCGAGCCAAAGGGGATAGATGACGACCAGATGGTCGGCGGCGCGCACCGCGTCCTGACACTCGAGAATGGCTCTTGGCGGCGGCGTCGCGAGATCGGCGCTGTCGCGCAGATAGGGAATGTCGAGTGCGGCGAGATCGATCCGCCTGAGCTTGGCGCCGGCGCCGCGCGCGCCCTTGGCGTAGGCGTCGGCAATCGCATGACACAGATGCGCCTTCGACCCGTGCGGATGACCGTTGATCAGACAGATGGATTTCGCCGGCATAACGCCTCCCTGCTTGACCCCGCCGATTATCTGTCGAGCACGGCAGCGGGCGGCGGCGATTGACGCAAATCAAACGCGGCCGCTCGCCTCGCCGATTTTGGTCATGCCTTCGAGAATATCGAGGCGGATCGCCTTTTCGAGCTTCTTCGCGTCGCCGGCTTCGAACGCGTCGATTGCTTCCTTGTGCTGGTCAATCAGCTCCGCGGTGCCAAGCTGCGTGACGACGACGCGCATGAACGGCCCGATCTGCAGCCACAGCCCCTCGACGACGCCGAGCAGCACCGGCGCATCGGCGGCTTCGTAAAGCGTGAAATGAAATTCGCTGTTCGCCTTGGTGTAGGCGTCAATGTCGCCGCCAGCGATCGCGGCGTCGAGACGCGCGTCGATCCTGGACAGCCTTGCGACCAGCGCCGCGCGCGCCTTG
>JBGSNB010000597.1:0-3376 GCA_041739835.1 Parvularculaceae bacterium
CGCGCTGGCGCTCATCCGTCTCGACCGCCTCGCGGCGGCGCAAGCGGAAGGGCGCCCCCCCGCCGTCGATGGGCGCGCGCTGCAATTATCCTTTCCCGCCTATCTCGAACGCGGCTAGGCTCGCCGGCCGGACATAAATCAGGAAGCAGGACATGACACCGACCGCCGTCGCGTTATTGGGATTTGCCGCCTGGACGATCCTGCTGGTGATGACGCTTGGCGTCCTGCGCACCGGGCTGGTCTTCGCCGGCAAGAAAAAAGCGAACGAGTTCAAGGCGTCGGGCGACGACCTTGCCGGGTTCGGCGCGCGTCTCACCCGCGCGCACGCCAATTGCTACGAGAATTTGCCGGTCGTCGGCGCGATCCTGCTCTATGCGATCGCAACGAGCCAGACCGCGATCACCGACGAGCTCGCCCTGGCGTTTCTCGGCGCACGCATCCTGCAATCGCTGACGCATCTTGTGTCGACAAGCCGCCCGGCGGTGCTGGTGCGCTTCGCGTTTTTCCTCGTGCAGCTTGTCATCATCATCCTCTGGCTCTTGAAGCTCACGCATCTCCTCTGAGGGCCGGTGGCGGAAAAGCATCTCCATTGTCCCTGGGCCCCGGCCGGCGACGCGCTTTATCGTCAGTATCATGACGAAGAATGGGGCGTGCCCGAATATGACGACCGGGCGCTGTTTGAAAAGCTGATCCTCGACGGCTTTCAGGCGGGGCTTTCCTGGCGGACCATTCTCTACAAGCGCGAGAATTTCCGCCGCGCGTTCGACGGCTTTGACGTCGGAAAGATCGCGCGCTACACGCCGAAGAAGGTCGAGCGCCTGCTGCAGGACGAAGGGATCATCCGCTCGCGCGCCAAGATCGAGGCGACGATCGGCAATGCGAAATCATATCTGAAGATCATGGAAAGCCGGGATGACGGATTTTCCGGCCTGCTCTGGGATTTTGTCGGCGGCAGCCCCCGCCTCAACCGCTGGGCGCATTTTCGCGACGCGCCGACAACGTCGCCGGAGGCGGCGGCGATGTCGAAAGAGCTAAAGCGCCTCGGCTTCAAATTCTGCGGACCGACGATCCTTTACGCCTTCATGCAGGCGACCGGCATGGTGAACGATCACGAATCCGCGTGCCCGCGCTGGAAAGCCGTGCAGAAGACAAGGTGACCGCCCCGGCCCGTTGCCTCGCCGGATCAACCGGCGCAGATTGCGCCGCCTTTCGAAAGGTTACGAGTTCAGCGCCATGACCGCCCCCGACGTCCGCATCATCGCCACCGGTCTCTACACGCCGCCGCAGTCGATCTCGAATGCGGAACTGGTGACGGCCTTCAACGAATATGTCGCGCTGTTCAACGCCGAAAACGCGCGCGCGATCGAAGCGGGCGAGACCGAGCCCCTGCAGCCCTCCTCGTCGGAATTCGTCGAGAAGGCGTCCGGCATCAAGTCGCGCTATGTCATCGATAAGGCGGGCATTCTCAATCCAAGACGCATGGCGCCGATGATCCCGGCGCGCGCGAACGAAGAATTGTCGGTGCTCGCCGAAATCGCCGTCGCCGCGGCGACGGACGCGCTGAGAGCCGCGGATCTTGGCCCCGGCGACATCGACGGCGTCATTTGCGCCGCCTCGAACATGCAGCGCGCCTATCCCGCGATGGCGGTCGAAGTGCAGGCGGCGCTCGGCGTCGAGGGATTTGCGTTCGACATGAATGTCGCCTGCGCCTCGGCGGCGTTCGGCATCGAGACGGCGCTCGGCCTTATTCGCGCCGGCTCGCGGCGCATCTTGATGGTCAATCCGGAGATCTGCACGGCGCACCTCAATTTCCGCAATCGCGACTGCCATTTCATTTTCGGCGATGTCGCAACCGCCGTCATCCTGGAGCGGTCGGACGACGCGCCGAGGGGCGAAGCCTGGGACATCGTCTCGACCCGCCTCAAGACCGTCTATTCCAACAATATCCGCAACAATTTCGGCTTCCTCAATCATTGCGAGCGCGAAACCGGCGCGCCCGCCGATCCGCAGACCGGCTGGAACACCGACAAGCTTTTCGTCCAGCAGGGCCGCAAAGTGTTCAAGGACGTGGTGCCGATGGTTGGCGACATGATCGCCGCGCATCTTCTGGACAACGGCCACGACCCCGGCGCGGTGAAGCGGTTGTGGCTGCATCAGGCCAATCTCTCGATGAACGAGCTGATCGCCAGGCGCGTTCTTGGCCGCGACGCGACGCGCGCGGAAGCGCCGATCATTCTCGACGATTACGCCAACACCTCCTCCGCCGGATCGATCATTGCGTTTCACAAGCACCGCGCCGATTTCAGGGTCGGCGAGGTCGGCGTGATTTCGGGCTTCGGCGCCGGCTATTCGGCGGGCTCGGTCATCGTCAGGCGAGCGTCGTAATCACTTCTTGTGCGTCACCGTCAGGCTGATCGCGTCGGCCATGGCGTCAGGCCCTGCCGGCGCCGCGGCCCCGATCGCGCTCAACGGAACCGGCGTTTGCGGCGCGGCGCGGATTTCCAGCGTGCCGCCGTCTTCAAGGAACTCCGCGATCGCCTCGACATAGCTCGCAAGACGCGGGCTTTCGCGCTGGAGCTCGATCTTGCCGATGCGCATCATCGCCGGCGCCGCCGCGCGCATGTCCTTCGCGCTGCCGCCGGCCTCGAGCGCCGACAATTCGTAAAAGGCGTCGAGCATCTCTTCGTCGGCGATCACCGCCGACAGCGATTTGAGGCGCGCCAGATCGAGCGCCGGCTGCGGCGCGCCCGCCGCGCGTCCCGCCTCGATCTTCTTCAGCTCGAGACCGGCGAGCGCGATATCGAAATCGACATCGACAAAGCCGGCGCTGTCAAAGTCGGCCGACATCACCGCATCGCCCTTGTCCGCGCTCCAGTCGTAGGCGAAAACGCTGTCGCCCCTTATGCGGTCGAGGCCCCGCGCCTTGAGGACGCCGATCGCCTCTTTCTCCGTGTCCGGAACATAGGCGGTTAGATCATAAAGGGCGCCCCGCGTCATCGCGCGGATTTTCGAGGGCGCGAGCCAGGCGAATTCCATCGCCGAAATCGTGGTGTCGGGAACGACCGAGAGCCGCTTGTCGCCGATGAAGGTCTCGGCGTCGACGAAGCGCGCGGTTCCAAGATCGATGAGATTGCGCGCTGTAATCGGCGGGCGCTCTCCTTTCAGCCCGTAAGCGAGGAGCCCCGCGAAGGAAATATCGCGCCACTCAAACGTTCTCAGCGTCGTGCGCTGGTTCTCCGGAGCGATGAAATTGCGCAACGGCCCGTTGACCAGGATATCGGCGGCGGGACCGAGCCCCCGCCCCGCCGCGGCGATCGCGTCCGGCGACTGGCGGATGACATAATCGAGATCGCGGCCGAGCAGCGCGTTCAGGCGG
>JBGSNB010000612.1:0-2150 GCA_041739835.1 Parvularculaceae bacterium
GCCGCCCACAACGCGTCGCGGCGAGAAAGGCCGAGCGAGGCGAACGCGTCGGCCTCGGCGAGCCGCTCGATCGTCGCGCGCGAGACGCCGGTTCTGAGCCAGAAATCGCGCACGCTGTCGAAGGGGACGCCGTCCTCGCGGCGCATGCGGACGATCTGCGAGGCGTCATCTTCCTTGAGCCCCTTGATCTGGCGAAGGCCGAGACGCACGGCGCGATCATGCCGCATCTCGCCGATCATCGGCCAATGCGGCTCGGCGACGCGCGGGCGCCCGAGACCCGGCTCCAGCGTCGCGTCGAAGTCCGAATGATTGACGTCGACCGCCCGGATTTCGACGCCGTGCTCTTTCGCATCGCGCACAAGCTGCGCCGGCGCGTAAAAGCCCAATGGCTGCGCATTCAGCATCGCCGCGCAAAAAACATCCGGGTAGCGGCATTTCAGCCAGCAGGAGACATAGACCAGCAGCGCGAAAGACGCGGCGTGGCTTTCCGGAAAGCCGTATTCGCCAAAACCCTCGATCTGCTTGAAGCAGCGCATCGCGAATTCGGCGTCATAGCCGCGCGCCGTCATCCCCGCGATCATCTTCTCGCCGAAAGTATGGATCGTCCCGGTCTTGCGGAACGTCGCCATGGCGCGGCGCAGCCGGTCAGCCTCGGCCGGCGTGAAGCCGGCGGCGACAATCGCGATCCGCATCGCCTGTTCCTGAAACAACGGCACGCCGAGCGTCTTGCCGAGCACGGCCTCCAGCTCCTTCGACGGAAAGGCGACTTTTTCCTCGCCGCGCCGGCGGCGCAGGTAAGGATGCACCATGTCGCCCTGAATGGGGCCGGGGCGGACGATCGCCACCTCGATCACGAGATCGTAGAAATGGCGCGGCCGAAGACGCGGCAGCATCTGCATCTGCGCGCGGCTTTCGATCTGGAAGACGCCGAGCGTGTCGGCCCTGCAGATCATGTCATAGACGGCGCGCTCCTCGGCCGGGATCGTCGCGATGTCGAGATCGACGCCGTAATGGGCGCGCAGCATGGCGAAGCTCTTGGCGATCGCCGTCAGCATGCCGAGCCCGAGGACATCGACCTTGATGATGCCGAGCGTATCGAGATCGTCCTTGTCCCATTCGACAAAGGTGCGGTCGGCCATCGCGGCATTGCCGATCGGGATCAATTCCTCGAGCGGGCCTTCGGTGATCACAAAGCCGCCGGTGTGCTGCGAGAGATGGCGCGGAAATCCCCGGATCTCGCGCGCCAGCTCCAGCGTCAGCGCGATCGTCGGCTCGGTCGGATCAAGCCCCGTATCCTCGGCGACGGCATCGCGGATTTTCCCGTCGCGCCAGCCTCTCGCCATGCCGGAAAGGGCCGCGACCGCATCCTCCGAAAGCCCCATCGCCTTGCCGACCTCGCGCAGCGCCGAGCGCGCGCGATAGGTGATGACGGTCGCGGCGATGCCGGCCCGCTCGCGCCCGTATTTCCTGTAAATGTATTGAATGACCTCCTCGCGCCGCTCATGCTCGAAGTCGACATCGATGTCCGGCGGCTCGCGGCGCTCGGCGGAAATGAACCGCTCGAACAGGACATCCATGCGCGCCGGGTCGACCGAGGTGACGCCAAGCGCGTAGCAGACCGCCGAATTCGCGGCCGAGCCGCGCCCCTGGCATAAAATCCCCTCGCCGCGCGCAAAGCGGACAATGTCGTAGACGGTGAGGAAATAGGGCGCGTAATCAAGCGCGCCGATGATCGAAAGCTCATTGACGACCTGGCTGCGCACGCGGTCGGGCGCGCCGGCCGGATAGCGGCTCTTGAGGCCGAGAAAGGCGAGGCGCTCCAGTTCCTGCTGCGGCGTTCCGGAGAGTCCCGCCGTCTCTTTCGGGTATTCATAGCGCAGCTCATCGAGCGAGAACCGGCAGCGTTCCGCAAGATGCAGCGTTTCCTCGATCGCGGCCGGATGATCGGCGAAGAGGCGCGCCATTTCCTCGGGGCTCTTCAGATGCCGCTCGGCGTTGGCGGCGAGAAGAAACCCCGCTCTGTCGATCGTCGTCTTCTCGCGGATGCAGGCGAGGATGTCGGCGAGCCGGCGCCGCGCCGGCGCGTGATAAAGCGGGTGATTGACGGCGAGCAGAGGAAGGCGGGCGGCGCGCGCGATCGCGGCAAGCTC
>JBGSNB010000619.1:0-2003 GCA_041739835.1 Parvularculaceae bacterium
GCCGCCATTCCAGCGGCGCGCGGCGGCGGGTCATGCCCGCGCCGTCAGTCGCCCGCGCCCTCGGCGATCTTCTCGATCGCGTCATAGAGCGGCAATTCGCCGGCGGCGACACGGTCGCGGCTTGTCGGCGTCCTGCCGAGCCGTTGGCTGTAAATCCAGAAATTCGTCAGCACTTTCTCGACGAAATCCCGGCTCTCGGGGTTCGGGATGCTTTCAATGAAGAGCAGCGGGTCGTCGATCGCCACTTCGCGCTTCCATCGACGCAGATTTCCGGGACCGCCATTATAGGCGACCGCCATCGCGAAAAGATCGCCGTCGGCCGATGTCTCAATCAGGTGGTTCACATAATCCTGCCCGATCGCGAGATTGACGGCTGGATCATAAAGACGGTCGCGCCCCTTGCCGCGCTGCAGGCCGCGGTCCTTGGCGACATAGCTCGCCGTGCGCGGCATCAGCTGCATCAGGCCGCGCGCGCCGACACGGCTGGTCGCTTCCGTCTTGAATTTCGATTCCTGCCGCATCAGCGCATAGATAAGCGCAGGATCGGCGGTGAAGCCGTTTTCTGGCGCAAAGCCGGGTATCGGGAAGAGGCCGGCTTCAAACGCGCGCCCGTGATGAAACAGTGCGAGATCGAGCTGCGCCGCCGGCAGCGCCATCGCGTGTTCGACCGCAAAGAGGCTCGGCGCAAGGCGGTCGTCGATGCGGCCGTTGATCCAGCGAAATTCGAGATCAGCCTCGGTCTCACGCCCGACTTCGGCGAGCGCGATTGCGCGCTTTACCGCCGGCTCGCGTTCTGCGAGCGCCGCGAATGCGTCCGGCGTCAATGTCGGCGCCGCCCAGTTGAATTCGTAATCGCGGCCAAGCTGCGCAAGCGCGAGCTGGCCGTAGAAGGTGAACGGAAAGGCGCTGGCGATTTCGAGATTGGCGGCGACATCTTCGCCATGTCCAACGGCGAGCGCCGCGCGCGCCGCCCAAAAGCTCGCCGCCGATCGCAAGGCGTCGTCTTGTTCCTCGACGCGCGCCATGGCTGAAAACCGCTTGTGCGCGCCGGCGATGTCACCCTCGCGAAAATGGATGAGACCGGAAATCCAGTAGGCGAGTACGGCGCTGTCGCCATTGCGGTCGGCAACGTCTTCGGCGATCGCTTTGGCGCGCGACTGATAGCCCTGATAATAAAGGCTCGCTGCGATCCAGGACCGCATGCGGTCGAACTGGCGTTCGGTAATGTCGCCGCGCTTCAGGCGGTTTTCGATTTCCTTGAGCGCGGTGTTCGCCTGTTCCTTTTTCGTCAGGAATCGGACCCTGCCTTCGATCTGGTTCAGCAACGGCCGACTCGTCGCGGCGTAATCCTTCTCGAGGTCGGGATGCAGCGGCGCCTGCGGCTCGTCGCGCCATTTGCGCGGGACCGGGGCGAGCGGCGCGGCGGCGTTTTTCGGCCGCCGCTTCATCGCCAGCGCGTAAATTTTGTCCGCCTCCGGATGATCGGCGTAATACGCCATCCACTCCTTCAGCTCGGGATATGTCGAGCGATAGGCGGTCGGATGGAGATAGCGTTCAAGCAGCGCATATCCGACAAGCGAGCGGTCGCCGAGCAAGTCGATCTGCCGGTCGGCGTCACGCCAGCGGGCGTCGCCTTGCAGCTCGAAAATCTCGGCGTAGAGACCGCGGTCTGCTTCCGAGAGAATTTGAGGCAGGTATGCTTCATCCGTGGCGTGCGCCATGGCGCTGAACGCGGCAAGCCCGGCAAGCATGGCTGCGAACAGTCGGAACAAAGGGCGGCCCCAAGGTTGACGCACGGAAGTGCCGATAGAGATCGTAGGTCCGCCGTCGTTAAGCATCTCTTAACCTGCGGGCAAGGGTTTGCAGATCAGCCCAGGCGAGACGTTTCTGCGCGGGCTGGCGGAGCAGGAATGCCGGGTGGAAAACCGGCAGCGCATCGACGCGATCGCCGGAGGCGAGGGCGATTGGCCGCCACTGGCCACGTGCGCGCATGATGCCCGCGG
>JBGSNB010000009.1:0-1815 GCA_041739835.1 Parvularculaceae bacterium
TTCCCGCCGACGATGTCGCGCCGACCGTGCGCGGCGTCGCGGTCTGGGGCTCGCCGGGCTGGGGCGTCGCGCAGCATGCCGGCAACGCCTTCATCCTGCAGAGCAACACCTGGAACACCTTCGGCGCGGGCTTTGTCGCCGAAAGCGGCAATGAAACCGGCGCCTGGGTCGAGAATGCGGCGGTCAAAGGCGTCGGCGTCAATCACATCGTCAAATACGCCGCCGATGTCGGCGCGTTCGACCTCGGCCGCACCGGCGACGGCTTCTGGCTGCAGAGCCGCTCGGTGCGCCTCCACAAGAACCTCGCGGTCGGCATGACCGGCGGCATGGGCTATGTCTTTTTCCATCGCAACAACGACCTCGGCGGCGACCTGGCGATCACCGCGCCTTTCGCGGCGGCGGCGCTTTGCCAATCGGCCGCGATGCGGTTCAAGGCCCAGCCGATCCAGGCGCCGCAGATCGCTCAGTTTACGGATAATGAGGTGATTGCGTCGGAAGTCGGCTTTCATGTCGTGAAGCCGGGCCCGAAGGAGCCCCATGACATCCGGTCTATGCTGGACCGGTTCGTCGCGTGGGAAGTGAGGCGCGGCGTCGAATGGACCTACACCTCGCGCTACACGCTCGCGAACAGCCTGCTGATCGCGGCGGCGGGGGCGACTGATTCTCTCGGCGTCGAGTTCGGCCGCAACACCTATGATCTCGCGATCGTCAATACGAAGATCGCGAACTTCGTCTATGGCGTCGATCTGTCGAAGGTCTCGACGCGCGTCTTCGCCCCGAACAACCGCTACACGCTCGCGGGCGTCAATTTCAGCGGCATCAAATCCGCCCAGTTGCTTAACCGGGACGCGACGGACCAGATTCTGGCGAACGTGCCGGCGGCAAAGCCGGCAAGCCTCGCCTTTGCCTGGGGGCAAGGTCCGTTCACGCCGGGGAAGCTCTATTTCTACGTCAAGGGCGTGAAGTCGGACATGTCGGGATCGACCCCCTATCCGGTCGCGACCGACGAATTCAAGATGTCCAACACGAACTTCATTGGGCTCGCTGCCGAGCGCGGCTGGCACACGCTGACGACCGGCCGCCGCGCCATGGTCGTGCCGGAATTCTATTCGGACCGGCTGACAGGCGAGATCAGCCAGACCTCGTTCATCGTCGGACATTCCGGCTATTTCCCATGGCCGTCGAAACTGCGCGACGGATCGCCCGCGGATCAGGGCGCGCTCGATCCCAAGGCGGCGCCGCCGACGGCGGGCGCGGATCAGACGTCGGTCGCGGCGAACGGCTCGGTGGTCATTGCCGCCTTCGCCAATGACAAGTCCGCAGACGGACGACTGATCGCGTCGGGGCACACATTCGCGCGCAACGGCAATGCGATGCAGCGCGCCGACGGGTCGTTCATCTACACGCCGTATCCGGATTTTCGCGGGAAGGACCAGTTTGCCTATTGGGTCCGGAACCGACAGGGCGTTCTTGCGCGCGGGACCGTCAGCATCACCGTCAACTGAGACGGAAATCCATCGCCGTCGGCCGCCGCCCGCGGGCGGCGGCCTTTTTATTCAGCTGAAATTATAGGGGTCGATGTCGATCGTGCGGCGCACCGCGCCCGGCAGCCTTGTGCGCGCCATCCATGCGGCCACAAACGCCTGCATGTTGACGTCCCGGCGCGCCTTCACAAGGAAGCGCAGTCGCGCCTCGCCCCGTATGCGGTAGATCGGCGCCGGCGCCGGACCGAAGACAATGACGCCGTCAGCGTCGATGAGCGCGGCGCGATGCGCGTCGCCGGCCGCCTTCAGCAGTTTCTCATTGGCCGAGCGC
>JBGSNB010000017.1:0-2850 GCA_041739835.1 Parvularculaceae bacterium
ACGCGGCCAAGCCAGGCGCGCGACGGCGCTATTGATGCGACCGCGCCGTTGAAGCGCACTGTCGCGCCGCGCTTGACGCCGCCGACACTGCCAAACGGCAGGCAGATCGCAGCGCCGCTCGTTACGCCGACGACTTCCGCCGCGACATCGCCCGAAACAGTTTCGATTTCGACACGAGCGCCGACTTCAAGGACGCCAAGGCGGTCCTCGACGCGGATTGTAATGTCGGTGACGCTGTCGACCGCGCCGAAATGCGACATCGGACCATACTCCCGAAGCGTCGTGCGGGCGTTCTCGATGAGCCTCGCGGTCGTAGCCATTGATCTCGTCCCGGTGACAGCGCCGTTCGGCGCCCAGATGCCCAAGGACCTTAACGCGTCGCCTTTTAAGCTCGCGTAAATTCGTGAATCGACCTAGGCGCTCATTTCAGCCCGGCGATTAACGGGACCCGCGTTCAAAAGGGTTTCGCGCGTCGGGCGGGTAATAAACCTTGTCCGCCGCTTAAGACCCCCCGGAAAGCTGCGCGCATAAGTCCGGCTGCGTTAACCTTTATGAAAGCAAATCAACCTAAATCTGGTTAAGGCAAATCAAAAAATGCGCGCGCCGTCAGGGGCGACGTCGCGACGAACAGGAGAGCGGGCAATGCGGGTTTTGCTGATTGAAGACGATGGCGCCACCGCGCAGAGCATCGAACTGATGCTCAAATCAGACGGATTCAATGTCTACACGACCGACCTCGGCGAAGAAGGCGTCGATCTCGGAAAGGTGTATGACTACGACATCATCCTTCTCGATCTGAACCTGCCTGACATGACCGGCTTTGACGTGCTGAAGAGCTTGCGCGTCGCCAAGGTCAACACGCCGATCCTGATCCTCACGGGACAAGGCGACATCGAAACCAAAGTGCGCGGCCTCGGCTTCGGCGCCGACGACTATATGACTAAGCCCTTCCACAAGGATGAACTTGTCGCCCGCATCCACGCCATCGTGCGGCGGTCAAAGGGTCATTCGCAGTCGGTCATCACAACCGGAAATCTCACTGTCAATCTCGACGCTAAGACGGTCGAAGTCGGCGGCCAGCGCGTCCACCTGACGGGCAAGGAATACCAGATGCTGGAGCTCTTGTCGCTCCGCAAGGGAACGACCCTGACCAAGGAGATGTTCCTCAATCACCTTTACGGCGGCATGGACGAGCCGGAACTGAAGATCATCGACGTATTCATCTGCAAGCTCAGAAAGAAGCTCGCGACCGCGACATCTGGCGATCACTACATCGAGACGGTCTGGGGCCGCGGCTATGTGTTGCGCGACCCGGCGGAAGAAAAAGCGGCCTGAACTGTTTCAATTCGAGACGCGAAACGCTCCCTTCGGGGAGCGTTTTTTTGAATCGCTCCAAAACCTTAGCCTTCCCTTAATCCTCGCCGGCTATTTTTAGCCTGTGATCGCGCACCTGCGCGAGACAGCTCCGTTCGGGCGAGGGCGGCATGGGAATTCGTAAAGCTGCAAACTCCTTCATAAAGGACCGTCGCGGCAATATCGCGATGATGTTCGGCATCATGCTGTTCGTCATTGTCGGCGCCGCGGGCATCGCCATTGACATGCAGCGGTCGAGCATCATCCGGTCGGCCGTGCACGAAGCCGCCGACGCAGGCATTCTCGCGGCGGCGCGCTACAAGGCGAACCATCCGAATGCGAACGACGCCGAATTGACCGCCGTCGCGCGGCGCGTCTTCGACAATGCCATGCGGGACGGCCTGTCGCCGACGATCAGCAGTTTTGCGGTTTCCTTTGATTCCGCCGCCGAGACTTTCGCTCTCGATGTCGTCGGATCGAGCAAGACGCTCCTGATGGGCGTGCTCGGTCAGGATATCAGCAATGTAGGCACGCGCTCCGAGGTGAAGCTTGGCAAGCCGGCGCTGCTGGAAGTCGCGATGGCGCTCGACGTCACCGGCTCGATGAACCAGAAGGGCAAAATCAGCGCGCTCAGGAATTCCGCCAAGGACCTAATCGAATCGCTGTTTTTGTCAGATGAGGCCGACGTGAAGATCGGCATCGTGCCTTTCGCCCAGTATGTGAATTTAGGGGCCGCCTATGCTGGCGAGGGCTGGCTGACCGTCCCGCCCGGCCCATCATGGATGGGGTGCATCGGCTC
This sequence comes from Parvularculaceae bacterium, assembly GCA_041739835.1. GTDB lineage: Bacteria > Pseudomonadota > Alphaproteobacteria > Caulobacterales > Parvularculaceae > Amphiplicatus. The sequence goes on from JBGSNB010000017.1 coordinate 2,153, forward strand.
GCGCGATTACCCGAACAATGTCGAGGACGATGATTACGTCTCGGCGCCCGTTCCCGGCCTGCACGGCATCGCCTGCCCCGACCCTTTGATGCCCTTATCGACAGACGAAGATGCGCTGAAAACCAAGATCGACGATCTCGACGCCAATGGCTGGACTTATATTCCGTCCGGACTGATGTGGGCCTGGAGCCTTTTGACCCCGAATGAGCCCTTTACGGAAGGCCTCAGCTTCGCCGAGCTGCAAGAAGGCAACGGATCGAAGGCGATCATCGTCATGACCGACGGCGAGAACACCCGCGCGCCAGATTATCCGACCCATAACAGCGCCAGCGAAGTGCTCGCCAACGACCTGACTGAAGAACTCTGCATCAACATCAAGAAGCAGGACATCCTCATCTATTCGATCGCCTTCGATGTCAGCGATCCCGACATCCGCGCAATCCTTGAAGCATGTGCGACCAGCACGTCGCATTATTTCGACGCCAAGGATGCGAGCGCGCTTGCCGACGCTTTTGAGGCGATCGCCACCAGCCTGCGCAATATCAGCCTTTCGAAATAGCTCGCGTCGCTTCCTCCGCGAAGATCGCGCGCGCGCGCGTGGCCGGCGGAAAGTCTTCCGCGATCCAGCGCGCCTCGGCGGCGCGAATGATGCTGGCGACAACGGGGCCTTCCGGGGCGCCGAGCGCCAGCGCATCCTT
>JBGSNB010000090.1:0-4937 GCA_041739835.1 Parvularculaceae bacterium
ACGCTCGACGCCGCCGCGCTTGCGCCCGCCGGTCTTGTCATCGAAGCGATCGTCGAAAACGTCGATCTCAAACGCGCGCTGTTCGAAAAGATCGAGGCCGTCGTCGCGACGGAAGCGATCATCGCCACGAACACGTCGTCGCTCGCGGTGACGGCATTGGCGGCGGGTCGCAAGAACCCGGCGCGCTATATGGGCCTGCATTTCTTCAACCCGGCGCCGGTGATGAAGCTGGTCGAAGTGATCGCCGGCGCGGAGACTGACGGCGCGCTGGCGGCGTCGGCGCAAAGACTCATGAACGCCTGGGGCAAGACCGCCGTGATGGTCCGCGACGCGCCGGGCTTCATCGTCAACCGCGTCGCGCGGCCGTTCTACGGCGAGGGCTGGCGCGCGCTGGAGGAGGGGGCGGCGGACGCCGCGACAATCGATTTTCTTTTTCGCGATCTCGCCGGATTTCGCATGGGGCCTTTCGAGCTGGGCGACCTCATCGGCCATGATGTCAATTACGCCGCGGCGCAATCGGTCTTCGCCGCCTATTCCGGGCGAACGCGCTTCACCCCGTCGCTGATGCAGGGCGGGCTCGTCGCGGCGGGAAGGCTCGGGCGCAAGACCGGACGCGGCGTTTATTCGTACACGGATGAAAAGCAGGCCGCTCCGTCGGTGCTGGCGGTCGACAAGGCCGGCGCGGAAATTTCGATGCTGGCGGCCGTCATGGACGGCGCGGCGATTGAAACCGACGGCGTTCGCATCATGGCGTCAGACGGGCGCCCGGCGCGCGCCGTGTCGGCGGCGATCAACAGGCCGGTCGTCACGCTCGATTTCCTGCGCGACCCGGCTGCGTCAGGCGTCATCGCCTTTGCCGTTTCCGGCAATGAAGCGAAGGAGATCGCATTCCGCTTTCTTGCGCAGAGCCGCAAGAATGCGGTGATGCTCCGCGATCGTCCGGGTCTGGTCGTGATGAGGACGCTGCTGCAACTTGCGAACTGCGCCGCCGACGCGGTGCGCGACAACATCGCGGAGCCGCAGGCGATCGATCTCGCGATGGTGAACGGCGTCAATTATCCGTTCGGCCCGATCGCCTGGGCGAGGGAGTTCGGATTTGGCCGCGTCGTCACAGCGCTCGACGCCATCGCGGACGAAACCGGCGAAGCGATGTATCGCCCCGGCGAATGGCTGCGCGCGGCGGCCCGCGGCCCTTGTGATACTATCTCGTAGCGGTTATTCTCGAGCGTTGGTTCAGTCGGAGCCTCGCTTGCGCGGCCTTGTGATCATGCTTGGAGAGCCGGCGTCCCGCCGTTTGCGGCTGATGGGAATGTTGGCGCTGGTGCTGGTCGCGGCGCAATTGCTGTTTGCCGCGCATGCCGCGTCAGCGCCGGACGACCTCGGCGACCATTCGCCGTCCTCTTGCGAATTTTGTCTCGCGGCGGCCGTTTCCGGTGATCCGGACGCGCTTGTCGACGATATTGCGCCGCCGCTTGTTTCCTTTTCTTCCGTACGCCAACCGGTTGCCGCGGACATTATCGTCGTAGGCGCCTTGCGCGCCGCAAACCCCCGCGGTCCGCCGCTTCTCTGATCTTGCGGAATAGCCGCGTCCGGCCGCTGTCCCGTCAAACGGCAGGCGGCGCGGACGAAATCCTCATCGATCAGTCATGGACCCGAAAATGTCATTCAGAATTCAATTGCGCGCCGGCGCTTCGCTGCTTTGCCTCTCGCTCCCGACCATCGCGTTTGCGCAGGAAGATGCGCCGCGCGATGAAATCGTCGTCACCGCCTCGCCGCTTGGCCGCTCCGTCGCCGAGTCGACTGTCGGCGTGACGGTGCTGTCGAGTGAAGATATTGAACGCAACCTCGAGAACTCAATAGGCGAGACCTTGCGCCGGCAGCCTGGAATCTCGTCAAGTTTCTTCGGCCCCGGCGCCTCGCGCCCGATCATCCGCGGCCTCGGCGGCGACCGGATCAGCGTTCTCGATAGCGGCATCGGCTCGATCGACGCTTCATCGACCAGTCCCGATCACGCCGTTGCTGTCGAGCCGGCGATGGCGGAAAGAATTGAGATCGTGCGCGGCGTCGGCACGCTGCTTTACGGGTCCTCGGCGGCCGGCGGCGTCGTCAATGTTTTCAGCGGCCGCATCCCGGGCAAAGTTCCGGAGGGCGGCGTCGACGGCGCGCTGCGCACCGGCAAGTCGACGGTCGACGACGGGACGGAAGCCGCCGGCGGCTTCGACATCGATCTCGGCAAGACCGGCGCCGGCAATTTCGTCTTCCACGGCGAGGGAGCGTATCGCCGCGCTGACGATTACGAAATACCGGGCTTCGCTGAGTCCGCGCGGTTAAGAGCGCTTGAAGAAGCGGAAGGCGAAGCCTTCGGCGTCGTCGAGAACACGCGGCTGCGGACGCGCGGCGGATCGGCGGGCCTGTCCTACGTGCTGGATAACGGCTTCTTCGGCGTTTCGGGGACAGCGATGAACACCAATTACGGCGTCCCCGGCGCGCATGGCCATGGCGAGGAAGAGGAGGAAGAAGGCGGCGTCACGATCGCGCTGAAACAGCGTCGTCTCGATTTCGACAGCGAGATCGAAGCTGATCTCGGCATCTTCAAAAAAGCAAAGCTCCGTGTCGGCTACGCGGATTATGAGCACGCCGAAATCGAGCCGTCAGGCGAAGTCGGAACCGTCTTCACCAATGAGGGCGTCGAAGGCCGTCTTGAATTGATCGACAGGACTTCGCGCATCGGCGCCGGCGAGTTCAATGGCGCGGTCGGTTTCCAGTGGAAGGTGCGGGATTTCTCCGCGATCGGCGAGGAAGCCTTCGTGCCGCCGACGACCTCGCGCCAGTTCGGCTTTTTCGCGCTGAAGGAGTACAGTCAGGGACCGTTCCGCTTCGATCTCGGCGGCCGCTATGAAACGACGCGGCACGAGGCGCCAGGCCTCGCGGCGACGCGCAGCTTTGACGCCTTTTCGGTCTCCGCGGGCGCCAGCGTTCAGCCGGCGGACGGCGTCTTTTTCGGCGTCACCGCATTGCGGACCGAACGCGCGCCGTCGACCGAGGAATTATTCTCGAACGGGCCGCATCTTGCGACCAACGCATTCGAAATCGGCGACGCCGATCTCGGCAAGGAAACCGCGCGCGGCGTCGAGGCGACGGCGCGCTTCGGCGACGACGCATGGTCGCTCACCCTGAACGGTTTCTACACGTCCTACCGGGATTTCATTTTCGAGAATGCGACCGGCGCCGACGCCGATGTCGAAGGCGAGCTGATCCCGATTTTCGCATTCGAGGCGACCGATGCGACCTTCAAGGGGTTTGAAGCGCAGCTGGATGCGGAGCTGTTCGAGATCGGGCCGTTCCACATCCACGGCCATGCGGCGGCCGACTATGTGCGCGCGACCGCGGACGGCTCAGCGACAGGCGATCTACCGCGCATCCCGCCCTTCACCGGGCTGTTCGCGCTTGAAGCCAATGCCGAATTCTTCGACCTTCGCGGCGAAATCGAACATTCCCTGGCGCAGAAAAAAGTCGGCGTCAACGAACTGCCGACCGACCGCTACACGATCTACAATCTTTATGCGACGCTTCGCCCGTTGGGCGAGGACAGCAAGCTGTCCGTGCGCGTCGCCGCGCTCAATCTCTCGAACGAAGATGCGCGGCTGCACACGTCCTTCCTGAAAGACATCGCGCCGCTGCCGGGACGCAATATCCGCGTGTCGCTGCAGGGGTCGTTCTGAAATCAGCCGACTTTGAGATTTGACGCGGCCGACTTGCCGCGTTCCTCGCTGAGGTCGTAGGCGACCTTCTGGCCGTCTTTGAGGTCCTGCAGTCCGGCTTTCTGCACGGCGGTGATGTGAACGAACACATCCTTGCCGCCGTCGTCAGGCGTGATGAAGCCGTAGCCTTTGGTGGCGTTGAATCATTTCACCTTCCCTGTCGCCATTTGTCTCTCCCTGTCAGCAACGCAGATCGGCGTTTTGCGCGTCGGCCGGGCGCAACATCAGGTCGCTAGATCCATGCGGCGGCGAGAATCGGCGCCGGCAGGACCGTGAAGCCGAAGTCGCGGCGCGAAGTAAAGGCAACGGCGTCTTCGCCGTCAAGGCGGCGGCGCGCCGTCTTGCCGGCGCGTCACCGGTTCTGCGGCTTCGGCGATCCGGGCGAGGTGAGGGCGAGCGGCCGCTTGCCGCGATTGTCGATGCGGTTTTCGAAAAGCGCCGGCGCCAGTTTCGTGTCGTTACGAAGGAGTACGCCGCCGTCGAAATGATTGACGATCTCGTTGCCGGAAATGACGAGCCTTTTCGCCTCGCCGCCGCGCGACAGATCGTAATTGATGATCGTGTAATTGTCGCCGTTCGCGGCCTGAATGATGCGGTTGTTCTCCACCGTGACGTCGCCGCCCCGCGAGACGTCGAGCGCATAGCTCGAGCGCCCGTGGCCGTCGTCGAGCAGCGTGTTGCGAACGATCGTCGCATCGGCGAGGCTCTTGATGTGATGGCCGATCCGTGTACTGATGAATTTTGAGGCGCTGACGTCGAGCCTCGCCGCATTGACGACGTAAATGGCGTGAGACTGGCCGTCGCCGAAGCCGCTGTCGACAAATTCCGAATTGGCGATGGTGATGACGCCCTTCGGGTCGCCGGTCGCGAGCACGCCGTCTTCGTTGCCGACGAACCGGCAATTCACGATGGTGAGGTTGCGCCCTTCATGGCGGATGCCGGCGCCGTTGCGGTCCCAGGATTTGGCGCCGGCGAAGGTGATGTTCTCGACGCGAAGGTCCGCCCCCGCGAGCGGCACGAGAATACCTTTTTCGACAGTCTCGGCGGAGCGGAACACGGTTCCGCCCTCCGCGGCGCCGCGCAAGGTGAAGCTGCGCGCGATCTTGATGTCTTTGAGATCATAGTCCCCGGCGGGCACGTCGATCACGGCGCCTGACCGCGCCGAGGCGATCTGCC
>JBGSNB010000106.1:0-2980 GCA_041739835.1 Parvularculaceae bacterium
GCGCGCCGATCGCCGGCAAGGGCGCGGGCCACGCCTGCGGCCACAATCTTTTCGGCGCGGGCTCCGTCGGCGCGGCGATCGCCATCAAGAACTGGCTGCAGCAATCAAAGGCGCCGGGCGTCATTCGCCTTTACGGCACGCCGGCGGAAGAAGGAGGCAGCGGCAAGGTCTATATGGTGCGCGAGGGCCTCTTCAAGGATGTCGATTTCGCGCTTCATTGGCATGCGGACGATGAAAACGCCGCGGAGGCGGAGACCAGCCTCGCCAATCGGTCGGCGAAGTTCCGCTTCAAGGGCGTTTCCTCGCATGCCGCCGGCGCGCCGGAGCGCGGCCGCTCGGCCCTCGACGGCGTCGAGGCGTTCAACATGATGACCAACATGATGCGCGAGCACGTGCCGCAGGATGCGCGCATCCATTATGTCATCACCGAAGGCGGCAATGCGCCGAACGTCGTTCCTGATGCCGCGGAGGTTTTTTATTATGTCCGTCATCCGAGCGCCGAGGGCGTCGATGAAATCTGGGCGCGCATTGAAGACGCCGCGCGCGGCGCGGCGCTCGGCACCGGCACGAAAGTCGAGTGGGAAGTCATCCATGGCAACAACCCGCTCCTGATCAATGAAACTCTCGCCCGGATGATGCATGAGAAGCTGACCGAAGTCGGCGGCGTCACCTACACGAAGGAAGAGGCCGACTTCGCGAAGAAGATCTACGCGTCCTTTGACAAGCCCGAATTCGCGCTCGGCGACGAAGGGAAGATCCAGCCCTTCGAGCGCGGGCTCGGCTACGGGTCGACGGATGTCGGCGATGTCTCCTATGCGGCGCCGACGGTCGGCCTCAACACCGCGACCTGGGTGCCGGGGACTTCCGCCCATTCGTGGCAGGCGGTGGCGGCGAGCGGCATGTCGATCGGCTTCAGGGGCGCAACGGTTGCGGCGAAAGCGCTGACGCTGGCGGCGATCGAAATCTACCAGAACGAGGACCTGCGCCTCGCCGCGCGGGCCGAATTCGATGCGGCGCGCGGAAAGAACTACAAGTACCAGTCGCTGCTCGGCGACCGGAAGCCGCCGCTCGATTACCGCGACTAGCGCGTCGGGCGATTGCTCCGCGGCGCTTCATTTGCGCCCGGCGCCCTTCGAATAGGCGCCCTCTTCAAGGTCCGTCGCTTCCGGTTTTTTGACCATCCGCGCGGCTTGCAGCCGCAAAAGGCGCCCTTTCCCCGTCGAGAAAGGACATGCCTTTTTCGCGCGCGAAGCCGCGCCCCGTCTTTACTTCAGCGCAGGCGGCCAGTTCAAGCGAACCGGAACGCTGCAAGAGATTCACGATGTCAAAGAGCCGGCGCGCGCCGAAGAGATGACGCGCGCCCTGCCGCTAAGACGATACAGGGGTCCCGAGTGTGACAGGATTTCGAAAATAAATTTTCGCGGGCGAAGGGCGCGGTTATGAGTGAGCGCTCACTCACTCGCGGGGCGGTTGAAGTCGCGATCGCGAATTTGCGGATCAAGCGTCAGCGATTTGACACTGGCCCGCCAGCTTCCGGTCGAATTGGAAACCCAGATCGGATGCCTGATCTCGCCCTCGGAGAACTCCCAGGGCCCGGAGAGGCTTCCCGCATCGTCCTCCCAGGCGCCGAAGGCGTAAGGCTCGCCGCGCGCATCCAGACGAAACCAGATCATGCGCACGCCATTTTCGACCACTTCAAGACGCCCGTCATCGGCAAGCCGGTAAGCAAGGGCGGGATCTCGCTTCGCCATTCGATGGATCGAACGGTAAACATGTCCGCCGTACCAGCGCATATCGGCTTCATAAAGGTCATCGGGAACATCCTCGACGACGCCTTCCCGCGTCTGCCGCCAGCTTCGTTCGCCGTCAATGACGCGAACAGTCGAAAATCCCTCGCCGCGTGTGTCAATACGAAAGCGCGGCTTCGCGAAATCCATCGTAATGACGGCGCGCACGACGGTCGGTTCGGCCGCGCGGTTCTGCTGGGAGTCATTCACGGTTCCCGTCAGCGCCGCCCAGGCGTCGCGACCGCCGACAGCGCCCAGCAGCCGGTCGACGGCGGTCTCCGCGCTGCTCTGCGGTTTGTCATCCGCCAGTGAAGAAGATGGAGAGGCGGAGAAGGCGAGCAGGCAAAGCGCCGCCAAAACCGATTTCATTCCCATCGCGAGGCCTCCTGCAGCCGCATCTGCAGGAAACATGACCTCTCAAAATGTGAAAGCCTCAATCATTGCGGCATTTCATATTGCGCCGGCGCCGCCGGCCCCAGCGGCAAGTCGAGCGCGATCCAGCCGAAGGTCAGGATCATGCCGGTGACCAGCAGCCAGAGCGAATAAGGCAGCATCATCGCGGTCAGGCTGCCGATGCCGAAATCCGCTTTCCATCGCTGGCAGAAGGTGAGGATCAGCGGGAAATACACCATCAGCGGCGTGATGATGTTGGTGGCGCCGTCGCCGACGCGATAGGCCGCCGTCGTCGCCTCGGGCGAGACGCCGAGCAGCATCAGCATCGGCACCATCACCGGCGCAAGCAGCGCCCATTTAGCGCTCGCCGATCCGACGAAGAGATTCACCGACGCGGTGAGAAGCACCATCAGCGTCAGGAGGACCGGCATCGGCAGACCGGACGCCTTGATCGCATTCGCGCCATTGACCGCGAAGATGAGGCCGAGATTGGACCAGTTGAACATGGCGACGAAATGCGCCGCAAAAAAAGCGAGGATCAGGTAATAGCCGAGATCGGCCATCGATTCCGTCATCATGCGGACGACATCGCGGTGCGTTTTTATGGATCCCGCCGCCGCGCCATAGACCCAGCCGGCGACCAGGAAGAGCACGAAAAACCCGGCGACCAGCGACCGGAAGAAGGGCGTCAGTCGCCCCGGCCCCGTCGCCGTCTCGTCGATCAGCGGCGTTCCCGGCCCGATCGTCATCAATGTCCAGAGCGCCGCAACCGCCAGCACGCCGAGCCCGGCATGCGCAAG
>JBGSNB010000133.1:0-2740 GCA_041739835.1 Parvularculaceae bacterium
TCCGCCACCTGAACGCCCGCCTCCTGCTCGCGCAGGATCGCGATGATCTGCTCCTCCGTGAACCTCGACCGCTTCATCCGTCCGTCCCTCTGCTGGGCCGGACTCTCTTTATCGTTGGAGGAACTTCACGGGGTCAGGTCACTCCGCGCCCCCGCCTCTTGCCACCCATCAACGACAAGGCTCAGATCACCGCCGGACTCTCGCAACGGCTGGATGAAAGACGGGGGTCAGGTCAGCGGCTCCGTTGCGCCCGTTCGTTAACCTTTTGCTTTTGGACGCGCCGGTGTTCATTGATCGCTTGCGCTCCTTGTTTATGTAAACTATTTGTTTACCAAATGACCCACCGCAGTAATCAAAGAACGGAAATCTGGACATGACGGCGACGTCGTTTGGCGTGCTTCAGGAGAGGTTTGAGCCGATATTGGCCGAGTTCCTCGCGTCGCAGCCGATGCGAAGACTGTCGGGCGGCGAGCTGACGCCGGTCGAGTACCGGTCGGTTCTTCGCGAGATTTTTCATCACACGCGGGAGAACCCGCAATTGCAGGCGCTTGCGACGGTGTTCTTTCGCGGCCGCCAGCGCGATTCAATTCGCAGCTTCTACGCGCATGCGGCGTCCGAGATCGGGCATGACCAGCTGGCGCTGAATGATTATGTGACCCTTGGCGGCGACGCAAAAGACGTGCCCTACAAGAACCCTTTGCCGGCGACGACGGCGCTTTTGGCCTATGGTTTCTACCAGATCTACAATCTGAACCCTCTCGGCTATCTGGGCTATCTTTACTTTCTTGAGTTCACCGGGACGTCTTCGGGCGAGGGGCTGATGGGGTCCCTTCGCAAGATCGGCGTGCCGGATGGCGCGCTGACATTTCTGCGCGACCACACGGAAATTGATGTCGGTCACAACCGGTTGATGCAGAAGTACAGCGAACAGCTCCTGAATACCGAAGCCGATATCGACTGCGTCGTCTACGCCATGAAAACCACCGGCTACCTCTACAGCCAGATGATCATGCAGGCGATCGAGGACGCGTCGCGCCCGATGGAGACCGGCTGGAACTGGCAGGAAATCGCCGCTGACGCGCCTATCCAGGCCGAGCGGAGGCAGCGCGTTGGCTGAAAGCCTTACATATAAGTTGTTTTCCGCGCGCGAGTGTCCGGCAGAAGTCTTCCGTTTTCGATACGAAGTCTATGTCGAAGAGTTGCACAGGCGACAAAGTTACGCCGACGCCGCGACACGGACCATTCGCGACCCGCTGGACGAAAGCGCCGTCCATTCCGTTGTTTTCAAGGGCGACGAAGTCGTCGGCTGCGTTCGCATCAACATGCTGCGCGACGGCGGCCTTTGGCGATATTTCGACTTTTACGATATCTGCAAGCTGCCGCCGGATGAACAGGCGACAGCCTGCATCTGCACGCGGAACATGGTCCGCGCCGATTTCCGAAAGACCGGCGTTTCCGTACGAATGCTAAAGCAGATCTATGAATTCGGCATGAGGTCAGGCATGACAACCTGCTTCATGGACGTGAACGAGCCGCTCGAAAAGCTTTTCGTGAAATTCGGCTACAAATTCCAGTTCAAGCGGGAGCACCCGGAATATGGAATGGTTTCCGTCTACCGGCTCGACGTTCTCGATATCGACCACCTGAGAGATGTCAGATCGCCCTTTGCCCCGATCTGCGCCGAATTTCTCGGACTGCCTGACAAATCGTTGTCGGAGCCGGTGGTCGAAGCGGTCTGACGAACGGCAGGTCCAAAGACGGGCCGCCAACGAAGTGCGCAATTTCAAAAAATGGTGGGCGCACGTGGTATCGAACCACGGGCCTCCACCGTGTCAAGGTGGCGCTCTACCCCTGAGCTATGCGCCCGAAGGAGTGGGCGTCTAACCGCAAATCGTCGGGCGCGCAAGGGCCGCGGCGGCGGTTCAGGCCGCGACCATCCGCTCGACTTCCTGCACGAGGTCCTTGAGGTGGAAGGGCTTGGAGAGGACCTTGGCGTCTTCGGGCGCGCGGTTTGCCGGGTTGAGCGCGACGGCGGCGAACCCGGTGATGAACATGATCTTCATTTCGGGGTCGATCTGGGCGGCGCGGCGGGCGAGTTCGATGCCGTCCATCACCGGCATCACGATGTCGGTCAGCAGGAGGTCGAATTCGCGCAGCTGGAGTTCGGTCAGCGCCTCGTCGCCCTGGCTGGCGTCGATAACGGAATGACCGGCCTTTTCCAGCGCCTTCTTGAGGAAGCGCCGCATGGAGTCGTCGTCTTCCGCGAGGAGAATCGCCGCCATTGAATACGCCCTTGTTGACCGGACCGCTCTAAACAATTCCGTTCGCGCAGGGAAGCTCGCCCGCTCGAGCGGGCGCGGCGCCCCGGAACGCGACAGACAGAACCGGTCGCAGCAAGATGGGCGCCGCCGATCGCGGCGATGCGCGGACAAAATATCTTAACGCGCGCCGGGATATGGCTATACGATACCAAGGGTCGGCCGATCGCCGGCAACTGGCGCGAGGAACGCTCTGGACAGCGGATTTGACATTGTGACGGGTGAGGCGGGGGCGCTGCCGGCGGTCGACATCGCCGCGCCGGCGGAGCTGACGACGCCCTTCATCTTCGCCTCGCCCCATTCCGGAAGGCGCTATCCCGCCGAATTGCTGCGCATGAGCCGGCTCGACGGCCGGCAATTGCGCCAGTCGGAAGACTGCTATGTCGATCTCTTGTTCGACGCCGCGCCGGCCTATGGCGCCC
>JBGSNB010000375.1:0-3946 GCA_041739835.1 Parvularculaceae bacterium
CCTCGGCGGCGGGCGGGCTCGCGCCCGGGTCCGGCGCCTTGCCCTTGCCGCAGGAGGCGGCGAGAAACAGCGCAAGAACGATCGTCGCGCTGAAGGCGATTCTGGTCGGGTTTGGTCGCATGGCTCCCCTCCGGGCTGGAAGGCCGATGATTCGGCCCGGAACGGCGACGATCCTACCGCCAAAGCGGCGAGGAGCCGAGCGCCCGCGCCGGGTCTTTCGCCGATCGTTGCAAAAAAGCCCCGCCGACAGCGTCGGCGGGGCTCATGGAATTCAACGGCTTAGGCCGACGGCTATTCGTCGTCCGACTTCCGCGGCTTTTCGGATTGCGGAATTTCCTTGCCGGTCTGCTGGTCAATGATCTTCATCGACAAGCGGACCTTGCCGCGATCGTCAAAGCCGAGAAGCTTCACATAGACCTCGTCGCCTTCCTTGACGACGTCGGTCGTCTTCTCGGCGCGCTGGTTCGACAGCTGCGAAATATGGACAAGGCCGTCCCTCGCGCCGAAGAAATTGACGAAGGCGCCGAAATCCATCGTCTTGACGACCTTGCCCTTGTAGATCTCTCCGATCTCGGGCTCGGCGACGATCGAGTGGATCCATTTGTAGGCGGCGTCGATCTGCGCCTTGTCCGCCGAGGCGATCTTGATCAGGCCCTCGTCGTCGATGTTGATCTTTGCGCCGGTCTTCTCGACGATTTCGCGAATGACCTTGCCGCCGGTGCCGATGACTTCGCGGATCTTGTCTTTCGGGATCTGCATGGTCTCGATGCGCGGCGCAAATTCGCCTAGCTCCGAGCGGCTGGTGTCGAGCGCTTTCGACATTTCGCCGAGGATATGCAGGCGGCCGTCTTTCGCCTGACCGAGCGCGACCTTCATGATCTCCTCAGTGATGCCGGCGATCTTGATGTCCATCTGCAGGGAGGTGACGCCTTCCCTCGTGCCGGCGACCTTGAAGTCCATGTCGCCGAGATGATCCTCGTCGCCGAGAATGTCGGAGAGGACGGCGAATTTCTTGCCCTCCAGGATGAGGCCCATGGCGATGCCGGCGACCGGACGGCGCAGCGGAATGCCCGCATCCATCATCGCCAGCGACGAGCCGCAGACCGTCGCCATCGAGGAAGAGCCGTTCGACTCGGTGATTTCCGAAACGAGCCGGATCACATAAGGGAACTCCTCCTGCGTCGGCAGCACCGCTTTCAGCGCGCGCCAGGCGAGTTTGCCATGGCCGATTTCGCGCCGGCCCGCGCCGCCCATGCGGCCCGTTTCCCCGACCGAGTAAGGCGGGAAATTGTAGTGCAGCAGGAAGGTTTCCTTGTAGGTCCCTTCCAGCGCGTCGATATATTGCTCGTCTTCGCCGGTGCCGAGCGTCGCCACGACCAGCGCTTGCGTCTCGCCGCGCGTGAACAGCGCCGAGCCGTGTGTTCTCGGCAGCACGCCGACTTCGGAGACGATTGGCCGCACGGTCTTGGTGTCGCGGCCGTCGATGCGCTCGCCGGTTTCGAGAATGCCGTTCCTGACGATGTCGGCCTCGACTTCCTTGAACAACGAGCCGAGCGTCACCTTGGTGAGCGCGTTCTCATCGCCTTCGACGCAAAAGACCTCCGCCGCCTTCGCTTTTGCCGCCGCGATCTTCTCCTGGCGGAGCTGCTTCTTGCGCTCTTTATAGGCGTCGCGAAGATCGCTTTCGACAAGCGCGCGGATCTTCGCCGGGAAATCGCCATGGTTCGGCGCCTTGATGTCCCAGGGATCCTTGGCGCAGGTCTCGGCGAAATCGATGATCATGTTGATGACGTCTTTCGCGGCCTTGTGGCCGAACACGACGGCGCCGAGCATCTGCTCCTCGGAGAGTTCCTTGGCTTCCGATTCGACCATCATCACGGCGTCCATGGTGCCGGCCATCACGAGATCGAGCCGCGTGTCCTTCATCGTGTCGAGCGCCGGGTTCAGCACATAGGCGCCGTCGATGAAGCCGACGCGCGCCGCGCCGATGGGGCCCAGGAAGGGGATGCCTGAGACCGTCAGCGCCGCCGAAGTCGCGATCATCGCGACGATGTCGGGATCATTCTCAAGATCGTGGCTGACGACGGTCGCGATCACCTGCACTTCATTCTTGAAGCCCTTGGCGAAGAGCGGTCGGATCGGGCGGTCGATGAGGCGCGAGGTCAGCGTTTCCTTCTCGGTCGGACGGCCTTCGCGCTTGAAATAGCCGCCGGGAATGCGGCCGGCCGCAAAAGTCTTTTCCTGGTAATGGACGGTCAGCGGAAAGAAATCGAATTTCGGGTCGGCGACCTTGGCGCCGACAACGGCCGCAAGGACGACAGTGTCGCCATAGGTTGCGAGTACGGCGCCGTCGGCCTGCCGCGCGACGCGGCCGGTCTCGAGCGTCAGCGTGCGGCCGCCCCAGTCCATCGAGTTCCTGGTGATATTGAACATCTCTTTTTCTTCTTTCTTCGTGTGTGGCGCGTCGGCGCGGATCGCCGGGGCGCTGCGGACAAACAGGCCGCCCATGCGACCTGACAGACAAACGCCGCCTCTTGCGGAGGCGGCGGCTGATGGAGCCTATTTCGGCTGCATTCTGATGGCGCCGTCGAGCCTGATGACGGCGCCGTTGATCATCGTGTTCCGGCAGATTTCGAGCGCAAGCGAGGCGAATTCCTCCGGGCGCCCGAGGCGCTTGGGGAACGGCACCATCGCGGCGAGCGCGTCCTGGACCTTCTGATCCATGCCCGCCATCATCGGCGTCCAGAAAATCCCCGGCGCAATCGTATTGACGCGGATGCCGACATTCATGAGATCGCGCGCGATCGGCAGCGTCATGCCGGCGACGGCGGCCTTTGACGACGCATAGGCGGCCTGCCCGATCTGGCCTTCGAAAGCTGCGACCGAGGCGGTGTTGACGATGACGCCGCGCTCGCCGTCGTCGAGGCCGTCGAGCTTTTCCATTTCGGCGGCGACAAGGCGGATGCAGTTGAACGTGCCGACGAGATTGACGTCGAGAACGCGCTTGTAACTGTCGAGCTTGTGAGGGCCGTTCTTGCCGATCGTCTTTTCGCCGATGGCGATGCCGGCGCAATTGACGAGGATCCGCGGCGTCCCGATCGCCGCGATCGATGCGGCGAGCGCCGCTTCGACGCTCGCTTCATCTGCGACATTGACCATGCAAAAGACGCCGCCGAGCCTTTTCGCCAGCGCTTCGCCTTTTTCCGCGTTCATGTCCCACAGGGCGACCTTGACCCCTTGCGCGGTCAGCGCCTCGGCGGTCGCGGCGCCAAGCCCCGAAGCGCCGCCGGTGACGATGGCGGAATGTCCGGAAAATTTCATTTGCGTTGCTCCTTCATGTTCCCCGCCTCTTCCCGTGGAAGAGGCCGGACCGCGCCCATCGCGGTCCGGGTCCTTTCGGGGCGCTGCCGAAGTAACGCCCGATTTGTCGAACCTCAGCGGCGCAGGCCGAGACGGTCGATCAGCGCCTGATAGCGCTTCTCGTCCGAGCGTTTCACATAATCGAGCAATTGCCGGCGCTGCGAGACCATTTTCAATAGGCCGCGGCGCGAGTGATTGTCTTTCTTGTGATCCTTGAAATGCTCGGTGAGGTTCGAAATGCGCTCCGACAGGATCGCGATCTGCACTTCCGGCGAGCCGGTGTCGTCCTTTTTGGTCGCGTATTCCTTGATGAGCTTGGATTTACGCTCGGGCGTAATCGTCATTGGTCCTGGCTCCGCGGCGTCGGGATATGCCGGCCCCGCCGGGACGCCGTCCAGCAGGGTCGAAAGGTTGCGGGTCATTAGGGGAAGGCGGCGGGAAAGGCAAGGCGGCCTAAAGATTGAACACCCGCAGCGGCTTCAGCTTCAGCCCGTCAAGCTCGCAGAGCGCCACCGCCTCGCCATGGAGCGAGGCGAGGACCGCCGGGATGACGCCGGTTTCGGCGCCGCGGACGCCCTTGGCGGTC
>JBGSNB010000208.1:0-1976 GCA_041739835.1 Parvularculaceae bacterium
ATGCCGGCGGCGCGCGCCATGCGGCGCTTGACGAAATCACGCCCGCCAATGTGAAGGGACTGAAGATCGCGTGGGCGTATCGCACCGGCGACGCCGCGCGCCCAGAGGAAGTCCAGCGCCAGGCCGCATCGGAGGCGACGCCGATCCTCGTCGACGGAAAGCTCGTCGTCTGCACGCCGTTCAACGAAGTCATCGCGCTACACCCGGCGACAGGCGCGGAAATCTGGCGTTACGATCCGAAGATCAGCCTCGAACAGCGTCCGGCGAACCAATATGTCTGTCGCGGCGTCGCCCATTGGCGCGATAGGCTTGCTGCGCCGGATCAAGACTGCGCGGCGCGCATATTCATGGGAACCAATGACAGCCGCCTGATCGCGCTTGATGCGAACACCGGCGCGCCCTGCGCGGACTTTGGCGACGCGGGCGCCGTTCGGATCGATCCGGGGATGAGCCTCGTTTGGCCCGGCGAATTCCAGATCACGTCGCCGCCCGTCATCGTCAACGACACGGTGATCGTCGGCTCGTCTTCGTCGGACAATGTGCGCGTCGATGCGCCGTCGGGCGCCGTCCGCGCCTTTGACGTCCGCAGCGGCGCGCCGAAATGGACATTCGACCCGGCGCCGGGTCTCGGCCATGCCAATGTCTGGGCGCCGATGGCGGTCGATGAGGCGCGCGGGCTCGTCTTTTTGCCGACATCGAGCGCGAGCCCGGATTTCTTTGGCGGCCTGCGCAAGGGCCACAATAATCATGCGAATTCCGTCGTCGCGCTGAAAGGGGAGACCGGCGAGATCGCCTGGAGTTTCCAGACCGTTCATCACGACATCTGGGATTATGACCTGCCCGCGCAGCCGGGCCTTTATACTGTATGGCGTGACGGCAAGGCGCATGACATAGTCGCGCAGGCGACGAAAACCGGCCTCGTCTTCGTTCTCGACCGGGACACCGGAAACCCGTTTTTGCCGATCGAGGAGCGCGCGGTCCCGCAGGGCGGCGCCAATGGTGAGGCGCTCTCGCCGACGCAGCCCTTCCCGGTCGCGCCGCCGGCGATTGTCCCGGATCGACTTGATGCGGACGACGCCTTCGGCCTCACTCTTCTCGACAGGCTTTATTGCGCACGGGAAATCAGGCGCGCTCGGGCGGAAGGCCTGTTCACGCCGCCCTCGACGAGAGGGACGCTGATCTATCCGTTCAACGGCGGCGGCGCGAATTGGGGCGGCGCGTCCTATGACGAAACGCGTAATCTCTTGGTCGTCAATATGAGCAACATGGCGCACCGCGTGACCCTCATTCCGGCAAGCAACGTCGCCGGCGCAAAGGCGCTCGATCATGACGCTGAAATCTCGCCGCAGACAGGCGCCCCGTTCGGCGTCCGCCGCGATCTCTTGGTGTCGCCGATCATGCTTCCCTGCACGCCGCCGCCCTGGGGCGTCATCGCCGGCGTCGATCTCAGCAGCGGCGAAATCGTCTGGCGCAGGCGCATCGGGACCACGCAAGACAGCGCCGGCGGCCTTGCCCTTGACCTTGGCACGCCCAATCTTGGCGGTCCGCTGACGACGGCCGGCGGACTCGTCTTCATCGGCGCCGCGATGGACAATTATTTGCGCGCGTTCGATGTCGAGACCGGCGAGGAACTCTGGAGGGGACGCCTTCCCGCCGGCGGTCAGGCGACGCCGATGAGTTACGAATGGGAAGGCCGGCAATATGTCGTGATCTATGCGGGCGGTCACGGCCGCATGCACACGACGCTTGGCGACTCGATTGTCGCCTTTTCGCTTCCGTCTTCGCCGCGATGAATGGCGCCCTGCGCAACGGGTTAGCAAGTAGGCCGCTTTTCACCTAGTGGGCTGAATCTCCTAAAGCGAGGGGTATAGGCTCTTCAACTTGACGCGTGCGTCGGCGGTTGTGAAGCGCCAATTGGCCTTTGCGTTGAGGGTATTTCGACGCGAGCGCCAGGCGTCGACTTCCGTCCTGAGCGC
>JBGSNB010000218.1:0-3681 GCA_041739835.1 Parvularculaceae bacterium
GGCGAGCCTCAGGGGCGGCTCCGGCTTTTCCGCCTTCGCCGGCGCCAAGCACGCGCTGCGCGCGCTCGCGCAGTCGATGGCGCGCGAACTCGGACCGAAGAACATTCATGTCGCGCACGTCATCATCGACGGCGCGATCGACACCGATTTCATCCGCAGCGTCATGCCGGATATCGACGCGATGCGCGCGGAGGAGGCGATATTGTCGCCGGACGCGATCGCGGCGAATTATGTCTGGCTGTGGCGCCAGCCGCGCAGCGCCTGGACGCAAGAACTGGATCTAAGGCCGTGGAATGAGAAATTCTAGAGCCTGACCAGCCGCAGAAATCGCTCCTCAAGGCGCGCGTCTGACAGGAACGCGCCGGTAAAGCGCGTCGTCAGCGTGTCGGCGCCGTGTCGGCGGACGCCCCGCGTCGACATGCAGTGGTGCTCCGCCTCGATCATCACCGCGACGCCGCGCGGATTGAGCGCGCCCTGCAGCGCGGACGCGATCTGCGCCGTCAGCTTCTCCTGCACCTGCAGCCGCTTTGCGAAAACGTCGACCAGGCGAGCGAGTTTCGACAGGCCGACCACGCGCTCCGACGGCAGATAGGCGATATGCGCCTTGCCGATGATCGGCGCCATGTGGTGCTCGCAGGTGCTCTCCAGGCGAATGCCTTTCACCAGCACGATGTCGTCATAGCCCTCGACCTCGTCGAAAGTGCGAGCCAGAATCGCCTCGGCGTCCTCGTCATAGCCGCCGAACCATTCTTCATAAGCCTTGACGACGCGTTTTGGCGTGTCGATCAGGCCCTCGCGCGTCGGGTCGTCGCCCGCCCAGCGGATCAGCGTGCGCACGGCGGCTTCGGCTTCTGCCCGGCTCGGCCGGCTGGTCAAGATCGCGTTCTCGTCTTCGCGGTCGCGCAAGGTCGTGTCGTAGGCAATGGCGGTCATGGGCCTGTCCTATCGTCGCTGGCGATTGCACCTTCGCGAATCTCGGGGAGAGAGGCGCGGCTTACGGGTCTCTTACGCAGGGACCCTAGCCCCGGATCGCCGGACGCGGAACCGACAATTTCGTGAGCCGTCGCCCATTTTCTGCGGGGCGGAGGAGAAATTCTCACGCCGCGCGCCGCGGCTCTTGCGACGCCCGCCGCCGCCCCTTAGCAGGGGACCGATGCTGCAGCTTTATGACAGTCTCGCCCGCGAGAAGCGGCTGTTCGTTCCGGGCGATCC
Source organism: Parvularculaceae bacterium (assembly GCA_041739835.1). GTDB lineage: Bacteria > Pseudomonadota > Alphaproteobacteria > Caulobacterales > Parvularculaceae > Amphiplicatus. The sequence continues at coordinate 1,213 of JBGSNB010000218.1, forward strand.
CGCGCGCGTGACGATGTATGTCTGCGGGCCGACCGTCTACAACCACGCCCATATCGGCAATTTCCGCGCCGCGGTCATCTTCGATCTCCTGTTCCGCCTGCTGCGCCGACGCTATGGCGCCGCGGCGGTCGTCTATGCCCGTAACTTCACCGACATCGACGACAAGATCATCAAGGCGTCGAAGGAAACCGGCGCGCCGATCGCCGAGATCACGACGAAATTCGCCGCGATCTATGACGCGGAGCTCGCCGCGTTCAACTGCCTCTCCCCGACCCTGAAGCCGACCGCGACCGGCCATATCGCCGAGATGATAGCGCTGACGGAACGCCTGATTGCGCAGGGCTTTGCTTACCTTGCAGACGGGCACGCGCTGTTTTCCGTCGGCAAATTCGCCGACTACGGGAAGCTATCTGGCGCCGACGCGGAGGAGCGCCTCGCCGGCGCGCGCGTCGAGATTGCGCCGTACAAGGAGAATGCGGCGGATTTCGTCCTGTGGAAGCCGTCGGCGGCGGACGAGCCCGGCTGGGACAGTTCCTACGGGCGCGGCCGCCCCGGCTGGCATCTTGAATGCTCGGCGATGATCGAAAAGGCGCTGGGGACGACAATCGACATTCACGGCGGCGGGCAGGATCTCAAATTCCCGCATCATGAGAATGAAATCGCGCAATCGGCCTGCGCGCATGGCGGCGCGCCGCTCGCGCGCTACTGGCTGCATAACGGCTTTTTGCGAATGGGCGCCGACAAGATGTCGAAATCGCTCGGCAATGTCGCGCTGCCGCGCGACCTATTAAAGAAGCATCACGGCGAGACGCTGCGTTTCGCGCTGCTCTCGGCGCAATACCGCCAGCCGCTGGAATGGACGGACGATCTGATCGACCAGTCGAAGAAACAACTAGACCGCTTCTACCGCCTGCTCGCGGAGACGCAGCCGACCGAAACGGTCGACGTCCCGGAAAGCGTCGCGCTGGCGCTGGAAGACGACATGAACACTCCGGAGGCGATCGCCGGCCTGCACGAGCTGCGCGACATCGCCATGCAGATGGAGGGCGAGCCAAAGCGCCGCGCCGCCGCGCGCCTCAAGGCGGCGGGCGAGCTAATGGGTTTTTTCAAGGTCGCGCCGGAGACGTGGTTCAAATGGGCGCCTGCCGGCGAGCAGCGTTCCGCCGCTACGGTCGAAGCGCTGCTCGCCGAACGCGCCGCCGCGCGCAAGGCGAAGGACTTCAAGACCTCCGACCGCATCCGCGACGAATTGGCAGCCGAGGGGGTCATCATCGAAGACGGGCCGGCCGGTGCGACCTGGAGGCGAGGGTGATGCTCCCGTCCTTCCGCTTCCCCGACGCTATCGCCGCGAGCGCGGAACTGCGCGCCGCTTTCGCCGACGCAGGCGTCGTCATCTTGCGCGGCTTTGCGAGCCCCGAGGAATGCGCCGCGCTGAAGCGCCGCGCCTTCGAGCTGATCGACGATTTCGACATCGACGCGCATCGGACGGTTTTTTCGACGACGACGCAGGCGCACGCCGAAGACGAGTATTTCCTCGATTCCGGCGGCGCGATCAGCTTTTTCCTGGAGGAGGAGGCTTACGGCGCCGACGGGCGGCTCCGGCGCGCGAAACGCGAGAGCGTCAACAAGATCGGCCATGCGCTGCACGATCTCGATCCCGTCTATGCGGCGTTCTCGCATTCGGAAAGGATGGCGGCCGCGGCGCGCGCCGTCGGGTTTGACGACCCGCTCTTGCTGCAGTCGATGGTGATCATGAAGCCGCCGGGGATCGGCGGCGAGGTGACGTGTCATCAGGATTCGACCTTCCTGATGACCGAGCCCGAAACCTGCGTCGGCTTCTGGGTCGCGATCGACGAAGCAACGCTCGAAAACGGCTGCATGGAGTTCATCCCGGGCGAACACAGGGGTCCCCTGCGGCGCCTCTTCCGCCGAAAGGCGGAAGGCGGAACCGAGATGATTGCGCTCGCCGACGATCCGTATCCGGAGGAGCGGCGCGTCGCGGCGCCCGCCGCAATCGGCGATCTCGTGATTTTTTCAGGCCGCGCGCCGCATATGAGCCGCGCGAACCGCTCCGACCGCCCGCGCATGGCCTATACGCTGCACATGATCGAGCGCGCCGCGCACTACCCGAAAGACAACTGGCTGCAGCGTCCGGCGGGGATGCCGCTCAAGGGGTTTTGACCGCGCGGCGCCTTTCTAGAGGTCGAGGCCGTCAAGCGCCGGGTTGATGATAAAAAGCGCGTCCGGATGCCCCTTGGCGAGACGGGTATATTCCCTGATGAACGCCTTGTTCGCCGCGACCAGGTCCGGATATTTCGACATCGCGAGCGCGGCGGCGGCGCCCGGCTTTTCCGTATCCCGGTTCAGGCGGCCGCGCTCGCCCTTGACGGCGTGACCAATCTCTTCGTCACCCTCGGCAGCAATACCGTGATGCGTATCACCCCGACGGGCGTGAAATCCACCGTGGCC
>JBGSNB010000244.1:0-4260 GCA_041739835.1 Parvularculaceae bacterium
GCCGCATGCGCTGCGCCACGCCTTCGCGACGCATCTGCTGGCGGCCGGCGGCGATCTGCGCTCGATTCAGGAGCTGCTCGGCCACGCCTCGATTTCCGCGACGCAGCGTTACACGAAAGTCGATGCCGCAAGCGTGATGGCCGCCTATCGCAGCGCGCATCCGCGCGCCGATTAGGTTTTTGCGGACGACCGGTATTTGCGGTTGTACTCGGCGAGGTCGCGCTTCAACTCCGGCAACAGAAGATACAGCGCAATGATGTTCGGGATACACATCGCGAACAGCATCGAATCGATGAAGTCGATGATTGACGCCAGCGAGATCGCCGCGCCGGTCGACAGCAGAATGCAGAGAATGACCTTGAAAGCGATGTCGACGGCCTTCGACGGACCGAACACATAGGCTGCCGCCTGCGCGCCGTAAAACGACCAGCTGACCAGCGTCGTGAACGCGAACAGCATCGAGGCGACCAGCAGCAGGACCGGAAACCACGGGAAGGCGCTGGCGAAGGCCGACGACGTAATTTCGATGCCGCGCACGTCCGGATTGTAGAGAAAAGGCTCATGCGCGCCGGTGACGATGACGACAAGCGCCGTAATCGTGCAGACGACGATGGTGTCGATGAAGGGCTCCAGCGAGGCGACAAAGCCCTCGGTCATCGGCTCGCTTGTCTTCACGGCCGAATGCGCGATCGCCGAAGAGCCGATGCCGGCCTCGTTCGAATAGGTGGCGCGGCGCACGCCGTTGATCAGCGCCCCGACAAGCCCGCCGCCGGCGGCGTCAAGGCCGAAGGCGCTGGTGAAGATCGCGCCGATCGCCGCCGGCAGATGCTCGATATTGAGCGCGATGATGACGAGACCGCAGCCGAGATAGAGTACGCCCATCAGCGGCACGAGGACGCCCGACACTTTGCCGATGCGCTTGATGCCGCCAAGGATGACGACGGCGACCAGGCTCGCCATGATTACGCCGAAGATCAGCGGCTGGTCGACGCCGGTGACGCTGCGGAATTGCGCGAAGGACTGGTTGACCTGAAAGACGCTGACCGAGCCGCCCATTGCTGCAATAGCGAAGAAAATTGCGGCGCCCTTGCCGAGCGTTTTCAGGCCGCGCCGTTTGAACGCGTCCTCGATGTAGTACATCGGCCCGCCGATCGTGCGGCCGTCCGGCTGCACGCGGCGGTATTTCACGGCGAGCGCGCATTCCGCGAATTTCGACGACATGCCGAAAAACCCGGCGAGGATCATCCACAGCACCGCGCCGGGTCCGCCGAGCGCGATGGCGACCGGCACCGACGCGATATTGCCGAGCCCGACGGTGCCCGACAGCGCCGAGGACAACGCCTGGAAATGCGAGATCTCGCCGTCGCTCTTGTCGAGATGATGGGTGTGGCGACCGGAAACGAGCGCCAGCGCGTGACCAAATCCGGTGAGGTTGATGAAGCGCAGCGACAGCGTGAAAAAGATCGCCGCGACAATCAGCCAGACGACGACTAGCGGCAAGCTGACGCCGAAGATCTCGACCGAAAAGAAAATGACGCCGCTGACGGCGTTGCTGATCGGCGCAACCGCCTCGTTGATGCGCTGGGCGAAGTCCGCCGCGTTTGTCGCCATGGGGAGTTTGTCCGATCGCTTGGGTTAACTATTGGGAATGCAATTTCTGCGCGAAACGACAGGCGCCGGATGCAACGCGGCGCCGAAGAAAATCATTGCGCGCGCGGCGAACTCACATAATTTGCGGCCTTCGATTCGCGTCGCCATCGCGCGCAGGAATTGGCTGCAAGGGGCGGCCAACACGGGTCGCCGGCATCTCCCCCGCTGGCGGCAAGGGAGCGGCGCCGGTCCTTGACCGGCGTCGCTTTCTTTTTTGGGCGCGGAATTTTTCACCGGCTGAATGCGATCACAGGCCGCGCAGCGCTTGCGCAAGGTCGGCTTTCAGATCGTCGACATGCTCGATGCCGACGGAAAGCCGCACCAGCCTGTCGTCGACGCCAAGCTCCTTGCGCCGCTCCGCCGGGATCGACGCGTGCGTCATCACGCCCGGATGCTCGATGAGGCTTTCAACGCCGCCGAGCGATTCGGCGAGCGTGAAGAGCTCGACGCGCTCCAGCATCGTCTTCGCGGCGTCGAGGCCGCCATTCAGGTAAATCGTCAGCATACCGCCGAATGCGTCCATCTGGCGCTTGGCGACGTCGTGGCCGGGATGGGATTTGAGGCCGGGATAAGTGACGCGCGCGATCGCCGGATGCGCTTCCAGCCATTCGGCGAGCGCGGCGGCGCTGGCGCAATGGCGTTCGAGCCGCACTGCGAGCGTCTTCAACCCGCGCAGCGCCAGATAGGAATCGAACGGGCCCTGGATGGCGCCGACGGAATTCTGCAGGAATTGCAGCCGCTCGCCGAGCTCCTTGTCATTGACGACGAGTATGCCGCCGATGACGTCGGAATGGCCGGCGAGATATTTCGTCGCCGAATGCATGACGATGTCGGCGCCGAGGTCGAGCGGCCGCTGGCAATAGGGCGAGGCGAAGGTGTTGTCGCAGCCGACGAGGACGCCGCGCTTCTTCGCGATCGCCGCGATCTTTTCGATGTCGACGATTTTCAGCATCGGATTGGTCGGCGTTTCGATCCAGACGAGCCGCGTTTCGGGCCTCAGCGCCGCCTCGAAATGTTCCGGCCGGCCGAGATCGACATAGGAGACGGAGAGATCGGCCGAGGATTTGCGCACCCTTTCAAAGAGGCGGTAGGTGCCGCCATAGACGTCGTCCATGGCGACGACATGGCTTCCCGCCGGGAACAGCTCAAGCGCGGTCGAGATCGCCGCCATGCCCGAGGCGAAGGCAAAGCCGCGCGCGCCGTTTTCAAGGTCCGCGATGCAGCGCTCATAGGCGAAGCGCGTCGGGTTGTGGCCGCGCGCATAGACATAGCCCTTGTGAACGCCGGGGCTTTCCTGCGCATAGGTCGAGGTCTGGTAGATCGGCTGCATCACCGCGCCGGTCTGCGGGTCAGGCTCCTGGCCGGCGTGAATGACGCGGCTCGAAAAGGCGAGACGGTTCTCAGTCTTGGTCATGGCGCTTGTCCGGCTTTATCGACAAGCGCCATGGGCTAGCAGGTTCGAGGGCCCCGAGAAAGCTCAGGGCCGCGCAAGGAGTGCGCCGGGATCAGGACTTGTTGATCGCGATCCGGCGGGTGCGCGTCTGCGCTTCGGGCGGTTTCGGCAGAGTCAGCTTCAGGACGCCGTTCCGGAAGCTCGCCTCGACGGCGTCGGGATCGACCGCGAAAGGCAAGGTCAGCGACCGCGAGAACGCGCCATAGGACCGTTCGGACACGCGATAGTCGCCCTCTTTCTCCTCCTTGCGCTCGAATTTCCTCTCGCCGCGAATGGTGAGAAGAGTGTCGCTGATCTGCACATCGATGTCTTTTTCATCGACGCCTGGCAATTCGGCTTCGATTTCGACGGCGTCGTCGGCCTCGCGCAGGTCGATTCGCGGCAGTCGCGCCTCTTCGGCCTCGCGGCGGAAGGAGGCGGGCAGGGCGAAGCCCGCGAAAGCGTCGTCGAACAGGCGGTTCATTTCATGCTGCAGCCGGAAAAACGGATCACCGGCGTAACTCTCGGTCCGCGCCGGCAGGGTCTCGGCGTTGCGATTGAAAAGCGAAAGCGGTCTGAACATGGCGAGATCTCCTCTTGCTAGGGGAACAAGGAAAACTGCGCCGACGATACGCCGTTCGGTCGTCCCGCCGGCCTCTGCGAAATAAGCGCGCCGTTGTCGACTTCAAGGGCGGCGGAAGGATTTTTCCGCACAGGGTGCGCATCCCGTAAAGGGCGCCGGCGCGGCATTTCGGCCGCACAGCCGACAAATCGCCTCGCAAATTCTTGCGGCCGGGTCGTCGCCGACGTCGCCGACGTCGCCGCCGGCGATGCTAAGTCGCGAAAATGTGGAGGCGATTCTCGGACGTCACGCATTTAGTGCGCATACGCACAGATTGCATGTTTTCTCGCGTCATATTTCTGAAAAGAAACCTTCATGGCGCTGTCGCGGTCGGCGTCTAAGCGCGCCCTGCCTGACGGCGCGTGGGGCGCCGCAGATCCCGGATTTCAACCGTCCTTCATCCCTCGGGGGTTTCAAACCATGCGCTTCAAGTCTGCAGCACTCAAAACCTTGTTCGTCTCGGCTTCGGCGGTCGCGCTCGCGGCGTGCACGCAGGGCGAAAGCATTTCGTCGCCCGGCGCCTCGAATCCCGGGACGCCGCCGGGCGGCGGCGGGG
>JBGSNB010000264.1:0-3843 GCA_041739835.1 Parvularculaceae bacterium
GGCGCGGGCATGACCCGCCGCCGCGCGCCGCTGGAATGGCGGCCGCGCATGCCGATCTGGCGCGGCGGACCATCCGGCGCTAAATTCTCCAGCGATGACGCAAGAAGAGACAACCGCCCTCTCCGCCGACTGCATCGGCGGATGTCTGTGCGGGGCTGTTCGCTATGTCGTTTCCGCCGGCGGCATTCCGGAGTCGGGCTATTGCCATTGCCGCACGTGCCAGCGTCAGTCGGGCGCGCCGGTTGTCGCCTGGTTTGCCGTGCCTTCCGGCCGCATCCGCTATATCAGCGGCGATCCCGCGCGCTTCCGGGCGTCGGCGCGTGCGACACGCGAATTCTGCGCGGCATGCGGGACTTATCTGGTCTTCCGCGAAGACGACCCGTCGGCGACCGTCAGCGTGAACACGGCGACGCTCGACGATCCGTCGCTGGTTCCGCCGATGTTTCACATCTATAGGGAGAGCCGGATCAGCTGGTTTGAAATCGCTGACGACTTGCCGCGCCACCAAACAGGGCGCGGCTGAGATTTCTATTCGGTCATGCCCATGACCGACATGATCGCCGGCCCGAGGATGACGGCGAACAGCACCGGCAGGAAGAAGCCGATCATCGGCACCGTCAGCTTGGGCGGCAGCGCGGCCGCCTTGCGTTCGGCTTCCTGCATGCGGTGTTCGCGGTTTTCCTGCGCCATGACGCGCAAGCTCTGCCCGAGCGGCGTTCCGTATTTCTCCGACTGGATCAGCGCGGTCGTCACGCCCTTGACGCCGTCAAGGCCGGTGCGCTCGGCGAGATTGACGTAAGCGGCCTTGCGCTCCTGCAGATAGGAAAGCTCGGCGACGGTGAGGCCGAGTTCCTCGGCGAGTTCCGGCGAGGTGCCGGCGACTTCCTGGCTGACTTTCTGCAGCGCAACTTCGATCGACATGCCGGCTTCGACGCAGATGAGAAGGAGGTCCAGCGCGTCTGGCCAGGCAAGCTGGACCTTTTGCTGGCGCTTTGAGACGGCGTTCTTGATGTGCAGGTTCGGGATATAAAATCCCGCAAAGAACGCCATCACGACGGCGCTGAGCTTGCCGAAGCTGTCGAGTTCGACGCCGTTCAGGATATAGACATAAATCCAGCAGGCGAAGGCCGCGACGAACGGCATGCCGATGCGCGCGGTCATGAAAATGAAAACCGGACGCTGGCCGCGATAGCCCGCCATCACCAGTTGTTTTCTGGCCTCGTTGGCGTCAAACGCTTCAAGCAATTTCAGCTTCTCGACGACGCCCTTCAAGACGCCCTGGGCGGATGCGGCGCGGAGCGTGCCCGTTTTGCGCGCGAAGGACTCGCGTTGCGCCGTGCGCAGCCTTTCGCGGTGCTCGGCGACGGATTTCATCCGTTCGGCCATCTTGTCCTTGACGAGGAAGGGCTCGACGATCGTATAGACGGTCGCAATCGCGGCGAGCGCAACAAGCAGCGAGATCTGGAACTGCCGGTCGGTGACGGTGGTGATGAGTGCGTCCATCGATGGCGTTCCTAAACCTTGATCTTCATCATGGACTTCATCACGTAGATGCCCATGCTCATCCACAGACCCGCGCCGAGAAGAATGAAGTTTCCTTCCTTCGTCATGAACAGCGGATCCAGGTAAGTCGGCGAGGACACTTTCACAGCCCCCATGACCAGGAACGGCAGGGCGCCGATGATCATGGCGGAGGCCTTCGCTTCCGACGACAACGCGCGAATCTTGCCTTCCATCAACTTGCGTCCGCGAAGCACGCCCGCGAGGTTGGAGAGCGCTTCGGCGAGGTTGCCCCCGGTCTTTTGCTGAATGAGCAGCACGATCCCGAAGAACGAGACTTCCTGCAGCGGCATGCGCTCATACATGCGCGTCATGCCTTGCTCGAGCGATAGGCCGATGCGAAATCCCTCGACCAACTGGTGGAATTCCTCATTGACCGGTTTTGGCGCTTCGGCGGCGATGATCTTCAGACATTCATTGACGGGCAAGCCGGATTTGACGCCGCGCACGATGACGTCGATCGCATTCGAGAACTCGTCGACGAATTTCTTCTGGCGGCGCTTGATCTGATACCCGACATACCAGTGCGGCAGGCCGAGGCCGCCGATGAAAAACAGGCCCGCGGTCACCAGCAGCCGCTGACCGGAGATGAGGCCGACAATCCCGAGCACAGCCGCCGCCACGGCCGAGCCGATGTAAAATTCGCGCGGACCGAAATCGAGGCCCGCCTGATCGAGTTTTTGTTGAAGCGACGGCCGCTTCTTCTTCTGCTTTTTGACTTCAAGGCTCTTGTTCTCGATCTTCGAAAGCGCTTCGGTGACTTTGCGGCGCCGGTCCTTGCTGACCGCGTCGTTTTGCGCGACCGCGCTGGCGCGTTTGGCGTTCTTCTTCGTTTCAAGCTGCGCAAGCCGCTTCTTGGCCTTGTCGCCTTGCGTCGGCGCCAGCACGACAAAGGCGAGCGCGCCGAAACCGACGAGCCCGAGGACGATGGAAATGAGCAGTTGCTGATCCATCGCGTTCCCTATTCCGCCGCCGAGTCGAGAGCCTCCGCCAGCGCCTGCTCCATGCCGTAATATTTGGCGCGGTCCCAGAACGCCGGCCGGGCGATGCCGGTCGAACGATGACGGCCGGCGAGCTTGCCATTCTCGTCTTCGCCGTTGATTTCATAGACGAAGAGATCTTGGGTGATGATAGTGTCGGCTTCGGTGCCGAGCACCTCGGTGATATGCGTGATGCGGCGCGAACCGTCGCGAAGGCGCGCCGCCTGGATGATGACGTCGATCGAACCGACAATCATTTCGCGGATCGTCTTCGACGGCAGATTGTAGCCGCCCATCGTGATCATCGATTCAATACGCTGCAGCGCTTCGCGCGGGCTGTTGGCGTGCAGCGTGCCCATCGAGCCGTCATGGCCGGTGTTCATCGCCTGCAGAAGGTCGAACGCCTCGGGGCCGCGGACTTCGCCGACGATGATGCGTTCAGGCCGCATCCTGAGGCAGTTCTTGACGAGGTCGCGCATCGTCACTTCGCCCTGGCCTTCGAGGTTCGGCGGACGCGTCTCCAAACGCACGACATGCGGCTGCTGGAGCTGAAGTTCAGCGGCGTCCTCGCAGGTGATGACGCGTTCATCAAGTTCGATGAAGCCGGTCATGCAGTTGAGCAGCGTCGTCTTGCCCGAGCCCGTGCCGCCGGAGATCAGCGTGTTGATGCGGCAGGCGCTTACGACTTCGAGCACTTTCGCGCCTTCGGGCGAGATCGAGCCGAAGCGGACAAGGTCGGCGATCCTGAGCTTGTCCTTCTTGAATTTCCGGATGGTGAGCGCGGCGCCGTCGATCGACAGCGGCGGCGCGATGACGTTGACGCGGCTGCCGTCGGGCAGACGCGCGTCGCAGATCGGCGAGGCTTCATCGACCCGGCGGCCGACCTGACTGACGATCCGCTGGCAGATGTTCATCAGCTGCGCATTGTCGCGGAAGCGCACATTGGTCAGCTGGATCTTGCCGCCGACCTCGATGAAGACGCGATTTGCGCCATTGACCATGATGTCGGCGATATCGTCCCGCGCCAGCAGGGGCTCGAGCGGCCCAAAGCCGAGAACGTCATTGCAGATGTCCTGGAGCAGCGCTTCTTGCTCCGCGATCGACATCTGGACGTTCTTGATCGAGATGATCTCATTGACGATGTCGCGGATTTCCTCGGCCGCCGATTCGGTATCGAGCTGGCCGAGCTGCGACAGGTCGATGGTGTCGATCAGCGCATTGAAAATCGTCGTCTTGGTCTGGAAATACTCGTCGGTGCGGCCGCCGATCTCAATCGGCTGCGCCTTCGGGGTCGAGGCGACGC
>JBGSNB010000287.1:0-2946 GCA_041739835.1 Parvularculaceae bacterium
CGGAATGAGCGTCGCCATGCCGGGCGCGCCGACCGAGGTCGAACAGCTCGCCGACGGCTCGGTCCGCATGACCGCCCAGTTCCGCGCCTCGAATCCGAGGGGCGAAAGCTGGACGCGCCGGTTTGTCTGCGAGGCGGACCAGCAGGGCGTCCGCTTCCTGCAGGTCGACTAGGGGCGCTGCGCCTGCTAGAAGCGCCCGCATGGCGCTGACGGTCATCTTTTCGATTATCGAAGCGGGTCCGCGAATTCGAGCCTCTCGAATTATCGGCCCGCACCGCGTTTCGCGCCTCGCTCCGGCTTGACGCAAGGCGCGGCTGCGGGTTTCTCCTGCTCCCGGAAACCACTCTCAGAAAGATTGACCGATGCCCGCTGCATCGCCCGACGATGCGTCCCGCGATTACAAGGCGACGCTGTTCCTCCCGGAAACCGATTTTCCGATGCGCGCCGGCCTGCCCAAGGCCGAGCCGGAATTCCTGAAAAACTGGGAGGCCGCCGACCTTTACGGACAGATCCGCAAGGCGTCGGCCGGCCGGCCGAAATATGTCCTGCATGACGGCCCGCCCTACGCCAACGGCCACCTCCATATGGGCCACGCCTTCAACAAGATCCTGAAGGACCTTGTCGTCCGCTCGCGCCAGATGATGGGGTTCGATTCCAATTACGTTCCCGGCTGGGACTGCCACGGTCTGCCGATCGAATGGAAGGTCGAAGAGGATTTCCGCGCCAACAACCGCGCCAAGCGCGACGTCCCGAAGGCGGAATTCCGCGCCGCCTGCCGCGCCTACGCCGAAAAATGGGTGTCGATCCAGCGCGAGGAGTTCAAGCGCTACGGCGTCGTCGGCGATTGGAAAGATCCGTATACGACAATGGCGTTCGACGCCGAGGCGGCGATCGTTTCGGAGTTCCTGAAATTCGTCGACAAGGGCCTCGTCTATCGCGGCTCGAAACCGGTGATGTGGTCGCCGGTCGAACAGACCGCGCTCGCCGAAGCCGAGATCGAATATCACGATCATCAGTCGACGACGGTGTGGGTGAAGTTTCTGGTGAGAGGGATAAAAGGCAGAGGGGTCGATGACCCAATGTTCTTGAGAATTTCGCGAGATCTGCCTGATCTGGACGTCGCTTCAATCATCATCTGGACAACGACGCCGTGGACGATCCCCGGCAACCGTGCGATCTGTTTCGGTCCGAAAATCTCCTACGGCGTCTACGAAGTGACGGCGATGGAGAAGGTCGTCGATCCGAAGACCGGCGCCGAACTCGCGCCATGGACAAAGGTCGGCGAGAAACTGATCGTCGCCGACAAGCTGTGGGAAAGCGTCAGGACGGCGTCGAAAATCGCCGACGCAAAGCGCCTCGGCGATGTCGACCCGAAAGGATTTGTTTGCGCCCACCCGCTCAAGGGCTTCCATGGCGGTTACCAGTTCGATGTCCCCCTGCTCGCCGGCGATCACGTCACCGACGATGACGGCACGGGCTTCGTGCACACCGCGCCGGGCCATGGACAGGAAGACTACATCGCCTATGTGTCGGCATTCGGGACCGAGGCGGAAATTCCGCATACGGTCGATGAATTCGGCGCCTTCACCAACGAAGCGCCGGGCTTCGAGGGGAAGAAGATCCTTGTCCTCGAAGGCAAGAAGGCGGGCGAGGACGGCGACGCCAACAAGGCGGTGATCGAGGCGCTGATCGAGCATTGCGCGCTGTTGGCGCGCGGGCGCCTCAAGCATTCCTATCCGCATTCCTGGCGCTCGAAGGCGCCGGTCATCTTCCGCAATACGCCGCAATGGTTCATCGGTCTCGACAAGAAAAAGCCGGATGGCCGCACGCTGCGCGAGGATGCGCTGGCGGCGATCGACGCAACGATTTTCACGCCGGCCGCCGGCAAGAACCGCCTGCGCGCGATGATCGAAGGGCGCCCCGACTGGCTGGTCTCGCGCCAGCGCGCCTGGGGCGTGCCGATCGCGATCTTCGTCAACCGCAAGACCGGCGAAATCCTCAATGACCCGGCAGTGAACCAGCGCATCGTCGAGGCGGTGAAAGCGCGCGGCGCCGACGCCTGGTTCGACACGCCCTCGCAGGTGTTTCTCGGCTCCGCCGGCTCCGACAATGAATATGAGAAGGTCGAAGACATTCTCGACGTCTGGTTCGATTCAGGCTCGACGCATTCTTTCGTCCTCGAAGGGCGCAAGGATCTAAAATGGCCGGCCGATCTTTATCTCGAAGGCTCCGACCAGCATCGCGGCTGGTTCCATTCCTCGCTCCTCGAAAGCTGCGGCACGCGCGGCCGCGCGCCTTATGACGGCGTCCTGACGCACGGCTTCGTCCTCGACGAGGAAGGCCGCAAGATGTCGAAGTCGCTCGGCAATGTCGTCGATCCCGCCGACATCATGAAGGATTACGGCGCCGACATCCTCAGGATCTGGGTCGCAAGCTCGGATTATGCCGACGATCTGCGGATCGGCAAGGAGATCATCGGCTCGGCGGTCGACGCCTATCGCAAGGTCAGAAACACCATCCGCTATCTCCTCGGCGCGCTTTCGGGCTTCAGCGAAGCGGAACGCCTGCCCTATGACAAGATGCCGGAGCTTGAACGCTATATGCTGCATCTCGTCGCCGATCTCGATCAAGAGGTGCGCGCCGGCTATGACGCCTTCGACTTCAAAGGCGTCTGGCGCAAGGTGTTCGACTTCATGACGCTTGATCTCTCGGCCTTCTATCTCGATATCAGGAAGGACAGCCTCTATTGCGATCATCCGCTGACGGATCGTCGGCGCGCGGCGCGCACGGTCATGGACCTGATCTTCGATCGGCTGACCGCCTGGATCGCGCCGATCCTCGTTTTCACGACGGAAGAAGCGTGGGCGTCGCGACATGGCGCCGGCGCGGGCTCGGCGCATCTGCGGCTGTTGCCGGAATGGCAGGAAGGCTGGCGCGACGACGCGC
>JBGSNB010000293.1:0-9690 GCA_041739835.1 Parvularculaceae bacterium
CGCCACCTTGATCGCTGCGGCGGCGCTCGCAAACCAAACCGCATCCGGTTCGCCGGCGCCTTCGCCCAGCGCCAACGCGAAGGCGCCATGCCAAACGTCGCCGGCGCCGAGCGTATCGACGACCTCAGCACGATAGGCGCCCACCGTGGCAAATTTCCCGCCGTCGATGCAAAGGACGCCGCGCGCGCCATCCGTCACGCAGCACCAAATGCCGTAGCGCGCGTGAAATCGTGACAGTCCTTCCCGAAGGTCTTCGGTCTCCATCAATCCCGTGAGCCCATCCGCAGAGAACGCCACATGCGAGGCGGCGGAAAGCAAGAATCGATCGTCTGGAACCGGCGCGTCAGCATCAAGTACGCCAGGGAGTTTCGATCTGCGGGCTGCAAGCAGACCGGCGGCGGCACCCTCGGGCCACCTCGTATCGGCGAGAACCGCCTCGCAAACGCCGGTCAATCCGTTGGGCAGCCATGACGCATCTGCCGGCAATTGATCGTCGCGGTAATTGACGATCATGCGCTCGCCGTCATCGTCGATCATCACCGCCGATAGCGAAGATGTTCTTCCTGGAAATTTCCTGACCGCATCGCAGTGAACGCCATAACCCTGCAGTTCGGCGATGATCGCATCGGCGATCGGGTCGTCGCCGACACGAGCCGCAAGGGAAGCAGCGCCGCCCAATCGCGAAATCGCCACGGCGGCGGTCGCAGCCGGCCCGCCGCCGACGCTTTCAAAACGCGTCGCGCGAAATTTGCGCCCTCCCCTCGGAAGCGCCGGAACGCCAAAAACGAAGTCCTGAACCGCGTGGCCGATGCACATTATGCGCGCCAATTTACCGCTCCGGCATCCCGATCGGCCGAGGTGGCGGCCGATCGCGCTCAAACATATATCTTATACAAGAGATAGGCAACAAGCCGGCGCAGCGCGGCGATTGCCGTTTGACCGGTCAGCGCAATTCGACGGAGTAGACAAGGCCGCCAGTAGCAAACCGGCTTTGGCGGAGCTCGATTGCACGCCCGGTTATGTCGTAGGCGACGCGATCGACCTGGAGGATCGGGTCGCCCGGCGTCAACGCCAGCGCGCCAGCGTCATCCCGGCTCGCGGCGACTGACTGGATCTGCTCTGTAGCGGAGACGATCGAGACCCCATATTCGGCCTGGTAAAGCGTATAGAGGGTGTTCGGCAGCGGCGAACGCCGGTCGAGTCCTTTGAACAGATCGGCCGGCAGGACCATCATTTCCCGCACGGCTATCGCATTGTCGATGTACCGGTCGCGCTTGATCTGGAAGACTTCGGCATCGACGGAGAGATTGAGCTTTTCGCGCTCAGCCGGTTTTGGTGGCCGCTTCGAAATCGAAGATTTCCGGCAGCTCGGCATTGCCCGCTCTCCCGTCGGATAGGCAATCTTGAAGAACCGAAAATGCGCGCTCTCCTGCGTATGCTCGACGACATAGGTCCCCTTACCCTGGCGACGCTCGACGAGGTTATCCGCCGCCAGCGAATCAAGGGCTTTTCTGACGGTGCCGTGGCTGACGCCCAGTTCAGCCGCCAAAGTCTGTTCGCTCGGGAGCGATTCGGCCGGTCGCCAGACCCCGGTTGCTATTCTGGCGAGCAAAAGGTCGCGCACTTGCTGGTAGAGAGGTCGAAAGCCCGGTCGGTCTGGAAGGCGTGCGGCTTGAGGCATGCGGGTGATTTATCCACTCTTGAAGAGGATTGTCTATCGTTTGCTGTAATGTATTATATACAAGACTTGGTCGACGGGGTTGCCGAAGGGGCGCCGCGATCCGCCGCCATGGGCAGCCGCAACAGGAAAGGTCGCGCCGTGTCGATTCCCCACCTTCTGATCCACAGCCGAAAGGATAATGTCGGCGTCGTCGTCGTCGAGGGTCTCTCGGCTGGAACCGAAATGCTGTGCGTCGTCACCGAAGATAATTCCGATTTCCGGCTGACCGCGCGCCAGAACGCGCCGATTGGACACAAAATCGCGCTGACCGATCTGCGCAAAGGCGAAACCATTCTCAAATACGGCGAAGATATCGGCCGCGCCATCGCAGATATCGCGAAGGGCGAGCATGTTCACGTCCACAATATCAAGACCAAGCGCTGGTAGAAGGAGTTCCCATGGGACACGAAACTTTCTGGGGCTATCGGCGGGAGAACGGGCGCGTCGGCGTCCGCAATCATGTCGTCATTCTTCCTGTCGATGACATCTCCAACGCCGCCTGCGAGGCGGTCGCTTCGAACATCAAGGGCACGCTTGCGCTCCCCCATGCCTATGGGCGGCTGCAATTCGGCGAGGATCTTGATCTGCACTTCCGCACGATCATCGGGACCGGGGCCAATCCGAATGTCGCCGCCTGTGTCGTCATCGGGATCGAACCGGGATGGACCAGGAAAGTCGTCGATGGCATCGCCGCTACCGGAAAGCCGGTTGTCGGATTTTCGATCGAGCAATCCGGCGATATCGCGACAATCGCGAAGGCGTCGCGTCAGGCAAAGGATTTCCTGCATCTCGCCTCCGAACAGCATCGCGTCGAATGCCCGATTTCCGATCTGTGGGTTTCAACAAAATGCGGCGAAAGCGACACGACATCCGGATGCGGCGCCAATCCGACTGTCGGCAACATGTATGACAAGCTCATCCCGAAGGGCATTTATGGCGTCTTCGGCGAGACATCGGAGCTGACCGGCGCGGAGCATCTATGCAAGATGCGCGCGGTCAGCCCCGAAGTCGGCGACAAATTCATGCGGACCTTCCAGGCCTATCAGGATGAAGTGATCGAGCAATTCAAGACGTCCGATTTGTCGGAAAGCCAACCGACCAAGGGCAACATTGAAGGCGGGCTGTCAACGATTGAAGAAAAGGCGATGGGCAACCTCGAAAAAATCGGTCGTGAGGTTCAGTACATCGACGTTCTGGGGCCGGCGGAAGCGCCGGCCAAAGGACCCGGCATGTATTTTATGGATTCATCGTCCGCCGCGGCGGAATGCGTGACGTTGATGGCGGCCGCAGGCTTCTCCGTCCATACGTTTCCGACCGGGCAGGGAAACATCATCGGCCATCCGATCGTGCCGGTGATCAAGCTGACGGCCAATCCTCGAACGGTGCGGACAATGTCCGAACATATCGACCTTGACGTTTCAGGAATGTTGCGCCGCGAACTCACCTTGAACCAATCCGGCGATGCGTTGATTGACATGGTCATTCGCACCGCGAACGGGCGCGTGACCGCCGCCGAGGCGCTTGGGCACCGCGAATTCGTGATGACGAAACTTTATCGGAGCGCCTAGCGCGTCCCGCCAGCGTCATCCAGGAGTTGTCGATTGAGCGCTGAAGTCTATGTGGGCGTCGCCGAAACGCTGTCGCTTGTCGAACGGGCATTGATGCGCGCGGGGATCGCACAGCGTGCAGCGCAGTCAACCGCAAGGGCCCTCGTTTCCGCCGAACGCGACGGCCAGAAAGGGCATGGGCTATCCCGGGTCGCCACCTATGTCGAACAGGTGCGCTGCCGGAAAGTGCGCGCTGACGCCAGCGCCGTCTCGCATCAGATATCGCCGGTCGCAATACAGATCGACGCGGCGTACGGCTTTGCCTATCCCGCGATCGACCTGGCGATCGAAGAGCTTGTCCCGATGGCGCGAAAATCCGCCGTCGCCGTCGCTGCCATCGCCCGCTCCCATCATTTCGGCCAAGCCGGCGCGCATGTCGAACGTCTGGCGGAAGCAGGGCTGGTCGGACTGCTTTTCGGCAATTCGCCGAAAGCGATGGCGTTCTGGGGCGGCACAAGACCGATGATCGGCACCAATCCGATCGCTTTCGCGGCCCCTTTGCCCGACGGACCGCCGCTCGTGATTGATCTTGCGGTGTCGGTCGCCGCGCGTGGAAAAATTCTCGCCGCCAACAAATCCGGACAGTCGATTCCGCCGGATTGGGCGTTCGACGACCAGGGCAAGCCGACGACGGACGCGGCGGCCGCGCTGAAGGGTTCGATGGCCCCTGCCGGCGGCGCCAAAGGCGCGGCGCTTGCGCTCATGATCGAAATTATCGCCGCCGCGGTCACCGGATCTCATTTCGGATTTGAGGCTAGTTCATTCCTCGACACCGAGGGATCGCCGCCTGGCGTCGGGCAGGTGATAATCGCGATCGAGCCGAACGCGCTCTCGAGCGGCGCTTATCTTGCGCGTATGGCGACACTCCTCCACGCCATGGCGGAAGAGGCGAACGTGCGCCAACCCGGCGTCTCTCGTATCGAGAACCGACGCCGCGCTGCAGAAAAAGGGCTCTCTGTCAGCACCCGCCTGCTTGCGGAAATTCGCGCCCTGGCAGGTGATGCGGCGTGACGCTCGTCGTCCCGATGGTGAGCATCCGCGATGCAACGCTTCGCACCGCGCCGGGCGTCCTTATGGCGTTTACAATTGCGGCGGCATCTACATTCATCTCCGAGCATTACGGCGCGCCGACAATGCTGTTCGCGCTCCTGATCGGCATGGCGTTCCATTTCCTTAGCCTCGAAGGTCGCTGCGTCGACGGGATCCAGTTCACGTCGTCGCGCCTCCTGAAGATCGGCGTCGCGTTGCTTGGCGTGCGTGTGACGTTCAGCGACATTTCGAGTCTCGGGCCTGCGCCGGTCCTGACGACGCCCTTGCTGATCGCCCTGACGATCGCCGCCGGCGCCGCGTTCGCGCGCTTCTTTGGGCGCGGCCTGCGATTTGGCGTATTGACGGGCGGCGCGGTCGCCATTTGCGGCGCGTCGGCCGCCCTCGCGATTGCCGCCGTGTTGCCGCGGCGAGATCATGCGGAGGGCGACACACTGTTCACGGTGATCGCAGTGACGAGCCTGTCGACGATTGCAATGATCGCCTATCCGATCCTGTTCAACGCGCTGGGGTTCGACGATCGCCAGATCGGGTACTTGATCGGCGCCACCATCCATGATGTGGCCCAGGTCGTCGGCGCCGGTTATGCGGTCTCGGAGGAAGCCGGCGCAGTCGCAACATACGTAAAGCTGCTGCGCGTCGCCTGCCTCCCGATCGTGGTGATCGCCGTCGCCTTCGCATCTCGCAGGAGCGTCGAAGACGCCCCGGCGCCCTTTCCTTGGTTTGCCGTGGGCTTTGCCGCCATGCTTGCCGCCAATAGCTTCGGCGTCATCCCGCCCTGGATGCAGGCTTGGCTCGGGGAGGCGTCGCAATGGCTGCTGGTCGCGGCAATCGCCGCGCTCGGCATGAAAACCTCATTGAAGGCGATGGCGGACCTTGGCCCCCGGCATATCGGCGTCGTGGTCGCCGAAACTCTGTTTCTTTGCGGCGCCGCTTTGTTCGCCGTGACAATGATCTGAAGGAGCGAGCGCGCCATGGCCGACATCGTCATTACCGAATTCATGGACGAAGACGCAGTCCGAACCCAGCTTCAGGGCTACGACGTGCTTTATGACGCAAGACTCGTGGACGACCCTGCGCGGCTACTTTCGGCGCTCGCCGATGCGCGGGCGATAATCGTCAGGAACCGGACGCAAGTGCGCGGCGCGCTGCTTGCCGCCGCGCCGCGACTAAAAGCAGTAGGCCGTCTTGGCGTCGGGCTCGACAATATCGATCTCGACGCGTGCAAACAAAAGGGGATCTCGGTCCTTCCGGCAACCGGCGCCAACGATATCGCCGTCGCAGAATATGTCATCGCCGTCACGCTGACGCTCGCTCGCCGCGCCTATTTTTCATCGGGCGACGTCGCGGCGGGCAAGTGGCCCCGCAATGCGCTGATTGGCGGCGAGGTCTTCGGCCGCCGTCTCGGCCTCGTCGGTTTCGGCGCCATTGCCCGCGAAACGGCGACGCGGGCTCGCGCGCTCGGCATGAGCATCGCCGCCTTTGATCCTTATCTGCCGAAGGAGAGCCCGCACTGGCGCGGCGTCCTGCGCCAATCGCTTGACGAACTGCTCGCGCAATCGGACATCGTCAGCCTGCACACCCCATTGACCGAAGAAACCCGGCGCATGATCGACGACAAAGCCATCGACGGCATGAAACGGACGGCGATCATCATCAACGCCGCGCGCGGCGGCATCATCGATGAAATTGCGCTTGCGAACGCCCTGCGCGAAAAGCGCCTTGGCGGCGCCGCGCTCGACGTCTTTGAAGAAGAGCCGCTCGGCGCGGCGGCCGGCGCGAAATTCGCAGGGATTGAAAACCTCATCCTCACTCCGCATATCGCCGGCGTCACCGACGAATCCAATGTCCGCGTCAGCCGCGTGACCATCGAGAAAATTGTCGAAGCGCTGAAGAACAGCTTATGACCGTCACGAATGCGTCAGTCGACATTTTGATCATCGGCGGCGGCGTCAATGGAGTCGGCATTGCGCGCGACGCCGCGGGCCGCGGCCTCAAGGTGCTGCTTTGCGAACAAAGCGACCTTGCGTCGGCGACTTCTTCGGCCAGCACGAAACTCGTGCATGGCGGTCTGCGCTATCTCGAGCATTTCGAGTTTCGCCTGGTGCGCGAGTCGCTGCAGGAACGGGAGAACTTGTTGCGCGCGGCGCCTCACATCATCTGGCCGATGCGGTTTGTCCTTCCGCATCACAAGGGCCTGCGACCGCGCTGGATGCTCCGCGCAGGCCTCTTCCTCTACGACCATATCGGCGGTCGAAGACTGCTTCCGCCGACGAAGGCGCTCAATCTGGCCGGCGACCCGCGCGGCGCGCCTTTGAAGCCGGAATTTCGTCATGCCTTTGAATACTCCGATTGCTGGGTCGATGACGCGCGACTGGTCGTATTGAATGCCGTCGACGCGGCGGAACGCGGCGCGACGATCCTGACACGAACCAAGGCTGTCTCCGTTCGCACGCAAGAGGGCGGCTGGTGCGCCGAACTTGTGAGCGAAGGGGGGGGGCGTCGCGAAGTCCGCGCCCGCGCCCTCGTCAATGCGGCGGGCCCATGGGTCGACGAGGTCCTGCGCGGCGTCATCCGGCAGAACGGTCCGCCGCGCTTTTCACTGCGCCTCGTCAAGGGCAGCCATATCATCGTCGACAAGGTCTTTGATGGCGAGCACGCCTACATTTTTCAGAACGCCGACGGCCGCGTGATTTTCGCCATCCCTTATCAGCGCGACTTCACGCTAATCGGAACCACCGACCAGCCATTTGTCGGCGATCCTGCGGAAGTTGCGATTGATCAGGGCGAGATCGACTACCTCTGTGTGGCGGCGAGCGAATATTTCGCAAAACCGGTCTCTCCGCAGACGGTCCGACGCACTTATTCCGGCGTCAGGCCCCTCTACAAGGACTCAGATGTCAAAGATGCGTCTGCCGTGACGCGCGACTATGTCTTTGATGTGGTCGGATCCCCTCCTCTGCTCTCAATCTATGGAGGCAAGATCACCACTTATCGCCGGCTCGCGGAACATGCGGTCGCCAAGCTGCAGCCATTGCTCGGATTCAAGGCGGGGCCGTGGACAAAGCAATCTGCGCTTCCGGGCGGCGATATTGAGAATGCCGACTTCGAAGCGTTTCTTTCAGGCGCAAGACGCATCTATCCATGGCTAAAGCCCGCTGATCTCTGGCGCCTCGCGCGCGCCTACGGTACGCGGCTCGAGAAAGTCTTAGGCGACGCCGCGAGCTATGCCGACCTCGGCGCGCATTTCGGCGACAGCCTAAGCGCGCGCGAGATAGATTACCTGCGCCGCATTGAATTTGCGAAAAGCGTGGACGACATTCTATGGCGGCGAACAAAAATCTCGCTTCGCCTGTCAGAAACGGAGCGTCGTCTGGTCGAAGACTATCTGACGCGACATTGAAGAGACCAAGAGGCGACGCAGAGGTCGGTGACAATGGACAGCCGAAAAATCAATTTTCCCCTTCGACGCCGCGAGGTGCTTGCGGCCGGCGGGTTTGCGGCGACGCTGGGACTGCCGATTCCTTTTCTCAATCGGCTAGCGCCCGGAATCCTCCCGATTGCGCTCGCGCAATCGAACGGCGATCCCATCGCGTCCACGCATGCCGCGGAGCGGCCGGGTCTCGCCATCCTTGCCGACAAACCGCTGAACATGGAGCCGCCGCCACACTTCCTTGACGATGAGGTGACGCCCGCCGCCAAGATGTTCGTTCGCAATAACGGACAAATCCCTGAGATTTCGGCGGAAGCGGCGGCGTCTTGGCGTCTTGCTATTGACGGCGAGGTTCGCGAGCCGCTCGATCTTTCAATTGGCGATTTGCGGCGCGACTTCGAGATCGTAACCTTGCGGCTTCATATCGAATGCGCCGGCAATGGCCGGCGTTTCATAAAGCCTGCGCCGCGCGGCAACCAGTGGTCATTCGGCGCCGTCAGTTGCGCTGAGTGGACCGGCGTTCGGCTGCGCAATCTACTCGAGCGCGCCGGTGTCAAGGCCAGTGCGGTCTATACCGCGCATTTCGGCGCCGATCCGCATCTTTCCGGCGACCCGGAAAAACAGGCGATATCGCGCGGCCTTCCGATCACAAAGGCGGTCGAGCCCCATACGCTTGTCGCCTTCGCGATGAACGGCGCCGACATTCCGCTGCTCAACGGTCATCCTTTGCGCCTGGTGGCGCCCGGATGGCCGGGCTCATGTTCCCAGAAATGGCTGACGCGCATCTCGCTGCGCGACGTCGTGCATGACGGTCAGGGCATGACGGGGCACTCCTACCGTATGCCTGTTCATCCGGTCGCACCGGGGACCGATGTTCCGGAGACGGACATGGCGATCATCGAATCGCAGCCGGTGAAGTCGCTGATCACGGCGCCGCAAACCGGCGCACGCGTCAAGTCGGGCGAAGCGGTCGCAATACGAGGGCATGCCTGGGCCGGCGATCTCGAAGTCGCCGCGCTCGACTATTCCATCGATTTCGGCGCGACATGGAACGCTGCGGCGCTACAGCGCCCCGCCAACAAATACGCCTGGCAGCGTTGGAGCGCCGAAGTCAGATTTCCGCTGTCCGGCTATTATGAGGTGTGGGCGCGGGCTCGTGACGAAAATGGGCGCGCGCAGCCGCCGACCCCGCCTGGATGGAATCCGCGCGGCTATCTGAACAACATGCAGCATCGCATCGCGCTCTTCGCACTATGAGCGCCGCGCGGACATTTTGCGCTCGAATTGCCATCATCGGCGGCATGTTGGCGTGCGTGTTCGGTTTGACATTGCTCTTCAATGGCCAGACGTCGCAACGGGCCGTGACCCAGCCGAACACCGCGCCGCACATTGCAGCGATGGCGCAAGCGTGGGCGGGCGAGATTGAGTATGGCTTGCCCTATTCCGCCCTGTCGCCGATGTCGAACGGCGCAGACTTTGCCAGCGCAAGCGCGTTCGACCCCTCGGACGATTATTGGGGATTGCCGCGGACGGAAGGCGTCGACGCGGTCGCGGCCTATTGCGGCTCATGCCACTCGCTTGCGCTCGTCATGCAGCAGCGACAGACGCCGGAAGGCTGGAACGCGCTGCTCAACTGGATGACCGACATGCAAGGCATGGCGAAACCGGACCCCGTCGCGCGCGCCGAAATCGTCGCTTATCTTGCACGAGAATTCGGCGCCGACTGACAGCTTTTCGGGCGCCTGGAGCGGGTAGCGGGAATCGAACCCGCGTCTTTAGCTTGGAAGGCTATTATCTGCCAAAATTTGGCCTCAAGCGTGCATAAGCCTTTTCTCCGCTTTTGTCTATATATTACAATGCATTATAGCCTATCATGAGATGTT
>JBGSNB010000337.1:0-4899 GCA_041739835.1 Parvularculaceae bacterium
GCGCCGCCGGCGTGAAGCCCGCCGCGTCGGAGAACGCCGCGCGGAAGGCCGGACGCTCCGACAGTCTTGCGAGATAACGCTTGAACACATCGCCCTTACACTGACCATACATGTCGGCCCAGGCGACATTGTGTCCGATGACGCAATCGGCGGCGGTAAACTCATCACCGCAGATGAAAGGATGCTTGCCGAGGCGCGCCGCCAGTTGCGGCTCTATTTCGCTGGCGAGTTTCTTGCGGTAGCGGTCGATCGTTCGCTGGTCGCGCTCGGCGAGCGGCAACACATGCTCGTGGATTCTTATCTGCCAGAGGATCATGTCCATGCTCGACCCGCCGAAATGCAGCATCTGCAGATAATCGGCCCGGGCGCGCGACAGTCCCGGCGGCGGCGCGAGGCGCTTTTCCGGATAGGCGTCGGCGAAAAAGCCGACCATTGCCGCGCTTTCGAGCATCACCATCGTCTCGCCGTCTTCGAAAGTGATCTCGAGCACCGGCACGTTGTGATTGGGATTCTTCTCCAAATAGGACGGCGCATATTGTTCGCCGGCGTAGAGATTGAGCCGCGCCGCCTCAAACGCATCGCCGACAGTTTCGTGCAGGATCCATTTCGCTCTTGCGCTGCGGCTCGGTCCGAAATGATAGAGTTTGAGGGAGCGGATCGCTTGCATCGCTACATCTCCACGATGACGCCGCGATCAGGCGGCGCCTGCCCGCTCAGCACGCGCTGATAGGCGTCTTCCAGCCCCTTCATCCCGAGCGCCCGGTCTAGCTTCAGCCAGTCGCGGCTCCTGATCGCGGCGTCGCGCCAGAAGATAACCGCCTTCTTTGCGAAAACCCCCGGGCCCCAGTCGCTCGCCCGCTTTTGCATATGGCCGGGCGCGAAGAACATGGCGCTCCGCTCGCGGATGAAATCCGGCCCCATGACGTTGTCTTCATAATGCGTGATGCCGACATTCGAGCAGAAGCGCATGTTGTCGCCCAAATGCTTGTGCAACGCCGAGAGCACCTTGCCATTGCCGGACATGTCGACAATGACCGACGGCGCCTGCGCATCGATCGAGCCTATATCGTCATAGGTATGAACGCTGGCGTAGAGGCGCAGTTTGCTGACCGCGCCCAAATTCGCCGCCGACGTCATGCCGATGATCGCCGGCGCGGCGTTGTCGTCGCCTAACGCCATGGCGAGGCCAATCGCCGTCTTCGACGAGGCGCTGGAAATGATGATCTGTTCCGCGCCGAACCATTGGTTGTCGGCGAGGAAATCATAGAGGCTGAACGATGTCGCAAAAAGCGGAAGCAAGAGCATGCGCTCGTCATCCATTGCGGAATCGTAATGCGGTTCCCCCGACAGGCGCGCATAGGAATTATAGACGGGCGGCAGCGAGGCGCGATGCGGCGCGCCGTCGAAGAAACGCTCCGGCTTCACTCTGTCCGGCGTCATGACGAGATGGGTTCCCATCGGGAAATAGCCATAGAGACGGTCGCCCGCCGGCACGTCCTTGTGTTTCGTCTCAATGACATCGGCAAAGCCCCAGACCGGGATGACGCCCCACCCCTCTTCCGCAGGAAAAAACTTCCAGTAACCGATCTTTTCACCGACGACGCCGTAGGAGATGTTGTTGGCGGTCAGCGCGAAGCGATCGACCTTGACGAGGATTTCGCCGTCCTTGAGCGCCGGCGCCTCGCGCTCGGTGCGGCGCGTGCGGGCGAGGTCGCCCTTGCGGATTTCGAGGGTTTCGATCTTGGTCATTTGCGTCCTCCGGGGCGCGGCGTGACAGGCCGATGGACGCCAAGTATAGCGGACGGGCGCCGCCCACGGGATTTCTTTTGCAGTTGCCGCTCGCCCAGCGCCTGAAGCTCGCCCGCCAGCGCGTGCTGGCCGTGTTGCGGGTCGGCGGCAATGTCGATGTCAGGCTGGAAGAAAGCGCCGAGGGACTTTTTGTCTGCGTCGAGGCGGCGCGGATCGCCGTCCCCTCGCCGCTGCGCTGGAAACTTTATCGGCAGGGTTGGGCGGCGCGTCTCGACCGGCTCGAACGCGAATACGGCGTCGGGCGCCATTTCACGCTCGGCCCGCAAAGCGTCGTCCTCGATATCGGCGCGAATGTCGGCGAGTTCGCGCATGTCTGCGCCCGCTATGGCGCGCGCACCTTTTGCTTCGAGCCCGATCCCGATGTTTTCGCTTGTCTACAACAAAATATCGCGGCGCTCCGTGACGCGAGCGCCTTCGACTGTGTTGTCTGGAAGGAAGACGGCGCGGTCGATTTCGGCCTTGCGCCGGCGCGCGCGGATTCTTCGGTCTTCGCCGACGGCCCGCACATCGTCAAAGCGGCCAAGACTATTGCAGCGATGGCGCGAGAACAAAGCTTCGCGCGCATCGATTTGGTCAAATGCGACGCCGAAGGCGCCGAACCTGAAGTCCTCGAAGGGATCGGCGACGCATTTCCTATGGTGCACGCCGTCGCGCTCGACACCGGCGCCGAACGGAAGGGAAAAAGAACCAATGACTCCTGCGCCGCGATCCTTCGCGCCAACGGCTTTGACGTCATCGACGAGACAATCGGCACGCGGAATATGACATTCGGGCTGCGACGAAATTCCTAAGCCGCTCGCGCCCCGGTTGCGGACTTTCCTGTCGTACAAGGAAATGTGCTGGACCACAGGACGAAAAGAGTGTTTCGTCGCGACGCCGACGCCCGATCCTTCGGAGAGCGTCGGCCAATATAACCAGAACGGGAGGACGAAAATATGAGCAAAATACTGATCCGCACGGGTTCGACGATTGCGGCTTGCGCGCTTTTCGGCGCGGTGATGCTGCCGGTCGCCGCATCAGCAAAGCCCGACAAGCCTGAGAACGCCGCGCAGACCGACAGCGGCGTCGGATGCCTCGTGCGCGACGGCGACGGCGCCTATCATTTTGACGCCGAGTGCGAATGGCACACGACGATCAAGCGCGACAAGAACGGCGCGATCACCATGTTCAATTACCACGACAAGGGCCAATTACCGGATGGCGCGCCGCGCCCGTCCTCCGCCTCGGTCAATTACGCGCCGTGGCCAGGATGCCCGGACGGCATCAAGGAAGTAACGACGCCGAGCGGCGAATATCGGTCCGATTGCCGTTACGGCAAATGACGCCGTCCTGACGGCGCCGCACCCGAGGCAAGGCGCGGCGCCGCCTTACGCCCATCGATAATTGAAGCTTACAGAAATGCGCGGCGCTTCCGCGTCATTGCGTACGACCTCGTGGCGGAGCCAGCTCTCCCACATCAGCGCCATGCCAGCTTTCGGCGCGATATAGGCGAAATTTCTCATCTCGTCCGGCGCGTTCCCGGTTCTGGTCGGCGCTGCCATCATCATGGGAAGGCGCGGATCCTCGAACTTCAGCGCCGCGGCGCCGTCCGGGACCGCAGCGTAATAAGTACCGGAAATGATCGAGTGCGGATGAATATGGCCGGAGTGAAAGCCGCCCGGTTCAAGACTGTTGATCCAGATATTGTCGAGCGCCAGCCGGCCGCCGCCGAGGTCGAAACAGGCGGTTGTCGCAAAGGCCCTGGCTTCCGCATCAAGCGCCTTTTTCAGCGCCGCGAAACAGGGCGCACGCGTCGGCAGATCGGTCAGCGACCCGTAAGACGTGTAGCCGGGATAGGCGTTATCTCGGCACCAGCGCCGCCCGGCCTTGTCTTCTCGCGCGATTGAGCGGGCCGCCTTCACAATGTCGGCATTGAGCGCAGCGGCCTCCGCCAGCATTGACCGGCGGATGCGAGTGACAAAAAGAGTGAGCGTCTCTGACATCAGTCAGAACGCTACGGCGATTTCCGATCAAGGGGAATCCGGTTGAGCGAAGAAAGCGCCCGAATTCACTGGTCCGGAGGTAAATCGCGCGGTCGAGGCGTCATGTTCACCGACGCGCCGCCCTTGATCCGCGAGCGCGCGGACCGGTTGGAAGAGCGAATGAACCTGACTGAAAGCGCCAGAGAAACCCCGCTCGAGATCATGACGCGCGTGAAGGAGATCCGATCAGCGACGGGTCGCCGGCGCTTCGAGAAAGGGCGTCGACCAAGTGATCGTCGTCGTCGCCGGATCGACGAACAGGCAGATGTCGGCTCCCGGCGCATAAAGGCCGCGAAAACCGACCGGGTAGAGCCGGAGGCGCGGCGCGTCGTCGAGCAAGAGAAACGCGGCGCTATCCTCGACCGAAATCGAAGATCTGTGGCCGCCTGCAATGCCGTAAGCGCCGGCGAGCGCGGCGACGTCAGCTTCAATGTTTTCGTCGGCGGCGTCATGGTCGAGCTTGCCGGCGCGCTCCCCTTCCGCAATGTCGACCAGCATCCGAGCGAGGCGCGGCTGCAAAGGCGAAATCGAGGTGTTGTTTGATACGAACGCCAAAGCGATCTTCTTCTCCGAATCCCAAAAGGAAAAGGCGTGAAATCCTTGATGGTGGCCGGAACAATAGCATTGCGATCGACTGCCCGCGCAGTACCAGCAGTCGAGCGTCAGCCATGAGGTTGCGCCGGCGACCTGCCCGGATCGGCGCAGGCGCCGAGCAGGAGCGCAAAGCCGGCGGCGCAGGAGCGAAAGCAAATCAATGCTGACATTATGAGCCAGTCGCAGGGTCGACCGCGATATCAAAGTGCATCACGTCTTCGCGCCGGCCGAGTTTCGTGTAGAGCGCTATCGCCGGGTCGTCGCCGTAATCCGCCTGCACGAAGACGACATTGGCGCCGCGCGCCGCGGCGATCACCCGGACGCGGTCGATCAACGCGGTTGCGACGCCCTTGCGCCGGTGCGCTTCTGCGACGCCGAGATCGTAGATGTAAAATTCGCTCCGCGCTTGTTCGATCTTGCCAAGCTCGTAGGCAGCAAGCCCGCCGATCACCGTCCTGCCGATGCTGGCGGCAAG
>JBGSNB010000357.1:0-1507 GCA_041739835.1 Parvularculaceae bacterium
GCGCGGCGGGCGCCGCGGCGGCGGGGGCGCTGTCGGCGACGAGAAAGGCGACGGTCGACAGGAGCACGCTGATCATTTCAGTTCCTTTCGGTCTTCAGGGCGGACGACGCCCTTGTTCTCAGCCAGCCTGCAGGCGCCAATCGGGCGAAAGTTGACGGAGCCTTGGCTGAATTGCGGCAGCGCTCCCGCGCCCCTCACAACTCCGCGACATCACTTACGGCAATGCGGTCACTTCCTCATCCGACAAGGCGCGCGCCTCGTCGATCAGCATGATCGGTATGCCGTCGCGAATGGGGTAAGCGAGCCGCGCCTTGCGGCTGACCAGTTCTCCGGCCTCCTTGCGATAGACAAGGCGGTCCCTCGTCGCCGGGCAAACCAGGATCTCGAGCAGTTTCGGATCGACTTCCTTCAGATGCGGCTTTTCTTCCATGGAATGCATCTTCCCGGGTTATTGCACGGTCTGGTTTTCAGGCGGCTCGCCGCCCATGCGCATCAGCGCGATCAGGCAGTCGGCTCGCTCGGCGACGCTCGGCGCTTCGAGCAGCGCCTGCTTTTCGTTCGGCGCAAACGGGCATCCCATCGCCAGCGAATTCACCAGCGCGTCTGTCGGCGCTTCCGATGCGGCGTCCCAGTCCGTACTCAGATTTTCCGCATCAAGATAAAGCCGCATCGCCTCAAACAGCCGTCGGCGATCGACGCCTGCCGTCGTTCGGTCGGGATCGGCGTCGGCGACAAAGGCCGAGTAATCGACTTCCGCCTGGCGGTAGGGCGACATCGCGTCAAGTTCCGCCTTGACGCTGAACCGCAGCAAGCCGGTCAGCGTGATCAGGTAGCGGCCGTCTCCGGTCTCGGAGAACGCCGTGATGCGTCCCGCGCAGCCGACCCGGTAGAGCGGCGACGACCCCTCGTCATCCTCACGCGGCTGGATCATGCCGATCGTGCGCGCCGATGCGAGGGCGTCATCAATCATCCGGAGATAGCGCGGCTCGAAGATATTGAGCGGCAATTGGCCCTTCGGGAGGAGGATGCTGCCGGCGAGCGGAAACAGCGGGATGATCGCCGGCTGCTCGCGCCCGTGGACGCGGATCGCCCGGGGCTGCGCGCCGCCGGCCATCAGGAAAACAAGAGCGACGACAGTCGTCGCCGTCCTGACAGCGTTTGCGGGTCCGTTGGCCCGAGCGCTTCGAAGATCGTCAGCAGCTTCTTGCGCGCCGCTTCTTCGTTCCACATTCGGTCGGCCGCAAACATGGCGAGGAGTTCGTCGATGGCGCCTTCCATGTCCCCGGACGCCGCCAGCGCTTCGGCGAGTTCGAGCCGCAGCGCGTGGTCCTTGGGCGCCGCCGCGGCGCGCCTTTTCAATCCGGCGAGATCGCCGCCCGCCTTACCGGCGAGATCAATCTGCGCACGGACGGAGTTAAGCGCCGGGTCGTTCTTCTTCGCCTCGGGGACGAGCGCGAGGACCTCGCGCGCGCCGTCGGCGTCGCCGGTCGCAAGACGGCACCGCGCG
>JBGSNB010000382.1:0-2509 GCA_041739835.1 Parvularculaceae bacterium
CGAGGAGCTTTGCGCGGCGCCGCTCGGCGCGGAGGACTATCTCGCGCTCGCGCGCCGGTATAGCGCGCTCTTCATCGACCGGATTCCGCAGATCGGGCCGGACAACCGCAATGAGGCGAAGCGGTTCATGACTTTGATCGATGCGATTTACGAGAACCGGACGAAGCTTGTCTGTTCCGCGGCGGCGGCGCCGGCGGCGCTCTATCCGGAGGGCCACGGCGCATTTGAATTCGAGCGCGCGGCAAGCCGCCTGGTCGAGATGCAGTCGCGGGACTATCTCGCTGCGGAGCATGTTTGACCGCGCCTCGACCGCAGCGATTGCCATAACGCCGCCGCGCCGCTAGGCCCATCGCATGGACGCCGTCGGCAACAAGAAAACAATGCCGCCGCTCGGATTTCCCGAGCTGGTCGCGATCACCGCCGCAGTGATGGCGCTGAATGCGCTGGCGATCGACATGATGCTGCCGGCGCTGGGGGCGATCGGCGACGAATTGCGCGCGCCGACCGACAATGACCGGCAACTGGTCGTTGTCGTCTATGTCCTCGGCAACGGCGTTGCGCAGCTTGTTTTCGGGCCGATCGTCGATCGCTTCGGCCGGCGGCCGGTGCTCCTATGGGCGCTCGGCGCCTATGTCGCAGGATCGGTCCTCAGCGTATTCGCCGGCTCCTTCGCGCTGCTGCTTGCCGCGCGCGCTTTTCAGGGCGTCGCCACCGCGGCGACCCGAGTTGCGTCGGTCGCGATCGTGCGCGACCTGTGCTCGGGGCGGCGGATGGCGGAGGTGATGTCGCTGGCGATCACGATTTTCATGGCGGCGCCGATTCTCGCGCCCGGTTTCGGGCAGCTGGTGTTGTTCGCGGCGCCCTGGCGCGGGATATTCGTCGTCCTTCTCGCTTATGGCGCCGTCATCTGGCTGTGGGCCTATCTGCGCGTGCCGGAGACGCTGGCGACGGACAAGCGCGCGCCGCTCAATCTCGCGCGCATCGGCGCCGCTTATGCTGAGTTCCTGTCGAACCGGATTTCGGCCGGATATACGCTGGCCGCCGCGCTCTGCTTCGGCGCGTTGTTCGGATATATCAGCGCTTCGGAGCAGATCTTCGTCGAGACGTTTGATCTCGGCGCGCGGTTTCCGCTCGCCTTCGCGATGGTCGCCGCCGCGCTCGGCGCGGCGACGTTGCTGAATTCGCGGATCGTCAGCAGATTCGGCATGCGCCGGCTGTCGCATGGCGCCGTGATCGTGTTCGTTCTCGCCAATCTCTTCCATCTCGCCGTCGCGTCCGGCGGCGATGAGAGTTTTCCGGTCTTCATGGCCTTCATGATGGTCTCGTTCTTCTGTCTCGGCCTCATCGGTTCCAATATGGCGGCGCTCGCCATGGAGCCGATGGGCCATATCGCCGGCGCCGCGGCCGCCGCGAACGGATTTGCCGGGACGACGCTCGCCGGGTTTCTCGGCGGGTTGATCGCGCGTCAATATGACGGCACGACGACGCCGATCGTCGCCGGCTTCGCGGCGCTTGGCCTTGCCGCGTTCGGCGTCATCATATTGACGGAGCGCGGCCGCTTGTTTGAATCCCGCGACGGCGAAACGGAGGCGACGGATTGACAGCGAAGACGCGCATATGCCTGGGCGTCCTTGCCGGCGCGCACGGCGTCAAGGGCGAGACGAAGGTGAAGACCTTCACCGAAAGAGAGGACGGCATTGCGCGCTATGGCGCGGTCGAGAGCGAGAAAGGCGATCAGCGCTTCACGTTGACTTTCATCCGTGTGCTGAAGCCCGGGCTCGCGCTGGTCAGGGCGCCGGAGATTGAAAACCGCGAAGACGCGCAGGCGCTCGCCGGAATGCGCCTATACGTCGACCGCGCGGCGCTGCCGCCGGCCGCCGACGACGAATTCTATGTCGAGGACCTTGTCGGCCTTCGCGCCTTCGACCTCGCCGGCGCCGACCTGGGCCGCGTCGCGGGGATCTATAATTTCGGCGCCGGCGATGTCGTCGAACTTCAGGGCGGGGCGGGCGGATCGGCCCCGATCCTCGCGCCGCTGACCAGGGCCGCCATTCCCGTCATCGACATCGCCGGCGGGCGGATCATCGTGGATGCGGCGGCGCTGGCCGAGGCTGAAGCGTCCGACCCGTCGCTGATCACCGAGGCGATGCGTCAGGAAGACGCCTGATCGGCGCGCCGCCCTTGTCCGCATGGCGGCGCCATGCGACGAGGCCGCTGATGTGGCAGGCGACTATTTTCACCCTTTTCCCCGAACTGTTTCCGGGGCCGCTTGACGCCTCGGTGCTCGGCCGGGCGCGCAGCGAAGGGCTATGGTCGCTGCAGACTGTCAATATCCGGGACTTTTCCGACAACCCCTATGGCTCGGTCGATGACACGCCGGCGGGCGGCGGCGCGGGCCTCGTCATGCGCGCCGATATTCTGGCGGCGGCGATCGACAGCGTCCCCCGAAACGATCGGCCTCTGGTCTATCTTTCGCCGCGGGGTCGGCGGTTTGATCAGGGCCGGGCGC
>JBGSNB010000415.1:0-2287 GCA_041739835.1 Parvularculaceae bacterium
CAAGCGGGCGCCCCGCCGCACGGATCAGCTCTTGCGCGATGTCACTCTTCGGCGCCCTGACGCCGAGCGTGTCGAGCCCGGCGCTCGCGAGAAGCGACACCGCGCTTTCCGGCTTTCGCGGCAACACCAGCGTCAGGGGGCCCGGCCAGAACGCCCCGGCGAGCTTTTCGGCAAGCGGCGGGAAATCGACATGGCGGCGCGCCATTTCGATGTCCGCGACATGCACGATGAGCGGATTGAAGGACGGACGCCCCTTCGCTTCAAAGATCTTTGCGACGGCGCGGTCGTTCGTCGCATCGGCGGCGAGGCCGTAAACGGTCTCGGTCGGGATGACGACAAGGTCGCCCGCGAGGAGGCGCGCGCGCGCTTCGCTGATCGCCGCCGATGGATGATCATTCGTCACGCGCGCGGCTTAAGGCTTTGCTGCGCTCAATGCTAGCGACACAAGCAGGGACACGGCATAAAGTCTCGCATTCACTCGCGCCAAAGGACCGTGATCATGACCTTCGCCACGCCGATCCGCGACATGCGATTCGCCCTCGACCAGATGGCCGGTTTTCCGGCGCTCATGCGCTCGGGCGCTTATCCGGACCTTTCGGGCGACATGGTCGACGCGATCCTCGCCGAGGCCGCGAAATATTGCGACGAGGTCGTCGCGCCCTTGAACTGGGGATCCGACCAGACGCCGTCGCGGCTCGAAAACGGCGTCGTCAGGACGAGCCCCGGCTTCAAGGAGGCCTATCGCCAGTATGTGGACGGCGGGTGGAATTCGCTCGCCTTTCCGGAAGAATGGGGCGGACAGGGGCTTCCCTCGACGCTGGCCAATGCGCTGGTCGACGCCTTGAACGGCGCCTCCATGTCTTTCGCGATCGGCACGACGCTGACGACCGGCGCGGTGAAGGCGATCCTTCACGCCGGGACCGATTGGCAGAAGAAAACCTATTTGCCGAAAATGGTGACCGGCGCCTGGACCGGCACGATGAACCTCACGGAACCGCAATCGGGCTCCGATCTTTCCGGGCTGCGCACAAAGGCGGAGCCGGTCGGCGACGGCAGATACAAAATCAGCGGCCAGAAGATCTTCATCACCTATGGCGATCACGACATGACGGACAATATCGTCCATCTGGTGCTCGCGCGGCTGCCCGATGCGCCGGAAGGCACCGCCGGCATTTCGATGTTCATCGTGCCGAAATTCCAGGTGAACGCCGACGGATCGCCCGGCGCCCGCAATGACGCGCATTGCATCAAGCTCGAAGAAAAAATGGGCCTGCACGGCTCGCCGACAACGGTGATGGTCTTCGGCGAGCGCGGCGAATGCTATGGGACGCTGCTCGGCGAGGAGAACAAGGGCCTCAAGAACATGTTCGTGATGATGAACGCCGCGCGGCTCGATGTCGGCCTCCAAGGCGTCGGCGTCGCGGAAGCGGCGTTCCAGCGAGCACTCGCTTATGCGCAAGAGCGCCGGCAGGGCCGCGCCGCCGGCGTCAAGTCAGGACCGATGATCCCGATCTATGAGCACGCCGATGTCCGCCGCATGCTCTATTCGATGAAGTCGCTGGTCGAAGCCTCACGCGCCATCTGTTACGCGAATGCCGTCGCCTATGATCTGGCGCGCCATGCGCCGGACGACAAACAGCGCGCAAAAGCAAAATCGCTGGAGGAGTTGCTGACGCCGGTCTCAAAGGGCTGGTCGACCGACCGCGCCAACGATGTCGCCTCGCTCGGCGTGCAGGTGCATGGCGGCATGGGATACATTGAGGAGACCGGCGCCGCGCAGCACATGCGCGATGCGCGCATCGCCGCCATCTATGAAGGAACGAACGGCATCCAGGCGATGGACCTGGTCGGCCGCAAGCTGCAGGGCGACGGCGGCGCCGCGATCAGGGCGTATCTCCAGGACATCCGCGAGGAAGCGACGATCGCCAAGGCGGGCAAGCGCGAGGAGCTGAAAATCATCGGCGCGCGCCTGCTCGAGGCCGCCGACGCGCTGAAGGCGTCGACCGACTGGCTGCTGGAGGCGGCGAAGGCCGATCAGGCGCATGTGCTCGCCGGCGCAACGCCGTATCTCAAACAGTTCGGCAATGTCGCCGGCGGGTACTATCTCGCGAAAGGCGCGCTCGCCGCCGCCCTCGCGGCGCATGAGCCGGACGCCGACAAGGCCTATTTGCACGGCCGGATCGCCATCGCGCGCTTCTACGCGGAGAATTTCCTCACCGAGGCGACGGGACTGACCGCCGCCGTCGCCGCCGGCGCCGGGCCGCTCGCCCGTCTCGATCCCGCAGAT
>JBGSNB010000446.1:0-9407 GCA_041739835.1 Parvularculaceae bacterium
GGGCGGCATCGGCATTGCGCAGTTGACGACGATTTCCCGGCTGGTGCGACGCTTTGGCGCCAAAGGCAAATTTGGCGCGATCATCGCCGATGTCGCCGCCGCCCTGGACGAAATGGCGAAGCGCCGCGGCGTGCTGATCGGTTGCGTCCTGCTGTCGGTCGCCGTTCAGTTTGCGTTCGCCTGCATGAACGCGCTCATCGCCATTCAGATCGGCGTCGCCGCGCCCGTCGCGGCGTGGGTATTCGCCTGGCCGCTCGCCAAGCTCATTGCGACCTTGCCGATCAGTTTTGGCGGCCTTGGCGTGCGCGAAGCGAGCCTTGCCGGATTGATGGCGCCGCTCGGCTACCCGGCGGCGGGGGTCGTCGCCGCGTCGCTGATCTGGCAGACGGTCCTTTATGCCGGCGGCGCACTCGGCGCGGCGGCGCAAATCGTCAGTCGAAATCAAACAAGGAACGCGCCGGAGAGCACCCATGAATGACGCCAACACCGCGCCGCCGGGCGTCCTGCCGAAAATTGCGGTCCTTGGCGGGGGTCCGGCCGGCCTTGGCGCCGCGTGGCGCCTCGCCAGGGAGGGCAAGGCCGAGGTCCAGCTGTTCGAAGCAGGTCCGACCGTCGGCGGCAATGCCGCAAGTTTTGTCGCGGACGGCGTCTATTGCGACCATGGCAGCCACCGGCTTCACCCGGCGTCCGATCCGGCGATCCTTGCCGATATCAAGTCGCTGCTGGGCGACGATCTCCTGTTGCGGCCGCGGCATGGCCGCATCCGCCTCAAGAACTCGTGGATTCATTTCCCGCTGAAGCCGCTCGATCTCGCGACAAGGCTGCCGCCCAGCTTCGCCGCGGCGCTGTTTTTCGACGCGGCGACCGCCAAATTGCGCGCGCCGAAGCCCGAATTAGAGACATTCGGATCGGTGCTGCTTGGCGGGCTCGGCCGCACGATGTGCGAGAGCTTTTATTTTCCCTATATGAAAAAGCTCTGGGGGCTTGGTCCGGACGAACTGGCGCCGACCCTGGCGCAGCGGCGCGTCGCGGGCAGCTCCCTGCCGAAACTCCTGCGCAAGATTTTCGCCGCCCTCCCGGGCCTGAAGTCGCCGACGACAGGAAAATTCTATTATCCGCGCAAGGGCTTCGGCCAGATCTGCGAGCGTCTCGCCGAAGCGGCGCGTGCGGAGGGCGCGGCGCTGCATTTGGGCGCGCGCGTCGAGGGCCTTGAGATTTCAGGCGACCGCGTCCGGTCGGTGAAGGTCAGAACCGGCGACGTGCTGACAACTCATGCGGTCGATGCGGTGTGGTCGACGCTGCCCTTGACGACGCTGGTGCGGGCGGCCGGTGCGGCGGCATCGCCCGACGTGCAGGCGGCTGCGCGTTCGATCCGGTTTCGCGGGATGATCCTCGTCTATCTGGTGCTCGACACCGACCGGTATACGGAATTCGACGCCCATTATTTCCCGGAATTGTCGATTCCGATCTCGCGCCTGTCGGAAACCAAGAACTACTACGACAGCGTCGAACCGAGAGACGCGACCATTCTTTGCGCCGAGCTTCCGTCAGATCCCGCAGACCAGTTCTGGTCGATGCCGGACGACGAGCTTGGCCGCGCGCTTTACGGCTGGCTCGGCGCCGCCGGCCTGCCGCAAACGGCAAAGGTGCGGCGCGCGTTCACCCGGCGTCTGCCTTTCGCCTATCCGGTTTATGACCGCGACTACGAAGCGCATTTCAAGACGCTGGATGCCTGGATCGGACAGATCGACGGCCTGCTGACCTTCGGCCGGCAGGGCTTGTTTGCGCATGACAATACCCACCACGCGCTCGCGATGGCCTATGCGGCCGTCGACAGTTATCGCGACAGCGTTTTCGATCATCGCAAATGGGCGGCTTACCGCCAGGAATTCCTGACTCACGTCGTTGAGGATTAGCCTCGCGCCCTGATCGCCGCGGGCGGCGTCCGCCATATCCCGCCACGCTTGCTAGCGGCGCGGGCGAAATACGCAAAATGGCTGCGTCGATCGTGCCAGTCTGGGACATTTTGCGCTTGGATGGCATGACGCTTGCTGCTTAATAAGGCCCAGCGACCAGGAGACCCGCCATGAATGTCGGCCACAAGATCGAGGCGAAGAACGCCGGATGGAGCTTTGGCGGCGATGTCGCCGACACTTTCGTCGATCACATCCGCCAGTCCGTGCCGATGTATGAGGAAGGTCACGATCTTGTCTGCCAGTTCAGCGATTATTTCGTGTCGAACAGCAGCGCCTGCTACGAGATCGGGGTTTCGACGGGCGAGCTGATGAAAAAGCTCGCCGTCCATAATCAAGGCAAGCCGAATGCCCGCTGGATCGGCATCGACACCGAAAAGCCGATGATCGACAAGGCGAAGAAACACTGCGCCGGCATCGAGAATGTCGAGCTTTATGTCGACGACGTCCGCAATTTCGATTTCGAGCCGTCGGACTTCATCGTTTCCTACTACACGATGCAATTCACGCCGCCGCGCCATCGCCAGGAGATTTTCGACAAGATCTATAACTCGCTGAACTGGGGCGGCGCGTTCATCATGTTCGAGAAAGTCCGCGGCCCAGACGCGCGGTTCCAGGATATTTGCGCGTCGCTCTACAACGACTTCAAGATCCGCCAGGGCTTTTCGCCAGAGGAAATCCTTTCCAAGACCCGCAGCCTCAAGGGCGTGCTCGAGCCGTTCTCGACCGAGGGCAATCTCGGCCTGCTTCGCCGCGCCGGCTTCTCCGACATGATGTCGATTTGCAAATACATCTGCTTTGAAGGCTTTCTCGCCATCAAGTGACTTTGCGTCCGTAAATAGTTTGGGTCTGGAATGAAAAAGCCGACTGCCGAAAGCCCGCTGTCGATCAGCGTCATCATGCCGGCATACAATGCGGCGCATTATCTCGAGCGGTCCTTGCCGCCGCTGATGGCGATGCTGGCGCGCGGCGAAATCAGCGAGGTCCTGGTCGTTGACGACTGCTCGCCCGATCCGACCAATGTGGAGACGATCGAGAAATTCGGCGCGACTCTCATCCGGATGCCGCGCAATGGCGGGCCCGGTGCGGCGCGCAATCACGCCGCCAAGATCGCCAAGGGCGATGTTCTATGGCTCGTGGACGCCGACGTCGTCGCCCATGCCGCCGGCGCGACGGTCATCAGGCGTTCGCTGGCGGACAACGAGGTCGCGGCGGTTTTCGGGTCCTATGATCCGGCGCCGCCGGCCGAGAATTTCGCGTCCCAATACAAGAATCTCGTCCATCGCTATTACCATCAGCGCGGCCGCGAGGATTCCGACAGTTTCTGGTCCGGCTGCGGCGCCATTCGCCGCGCCGTCTATCTGGATCTCGGCGGCTTTGACGGCGCGCGATACGGCCGACCGTCGATCGAAGATATCGAGTTCGGGTTCCGCATGCGCGCCGCGGGCTGGCGGATCAAGCTTGCGCCAGACCTGCTTGGAACGCATCTCAAGCATTGGACGCTGAAAGAGGTCGTGCGGACCGATATTTTCCAGCGCGCCGTGCCCTGGTCGAACCTCATCTTGTCCGGCGCCGGGATGAAAGACGATCTTAATGTTTCGGGCGCGGAGCGCGTGAAGGCCGGCGTCGCCGGACTATGGTTCGCGGCGCTCTTCGGCGTTCTTGCGCCGCCGCTGTGGCCGATCGCGCCGATCGCGGCGGTGTTCCTGACCGCCTGCGTCAGCGTGCTGAATCTCGACTTGTTTCGCTTCTTCCAGATCAACCGCGGCGTTCAATTCGCGCTTGCCGCGACCGCCTTCCATCAAGTCTATTACGTTTACAGCGCCGTGACATTTTCACTTTGCGCGCTTTCCTATCATTTCGGCGGCGGAAAAGCGGCCGCGCCGCGACAGGCTGACGATCAAGAAGCGACGGCCTGACCGCCCGGTCGCGTAAAGATTCGCCAGCGCTATTTTGTTTGGGCGGCGAAGCGGCTTATTGTTTCGTCGAAGCCATCTGCGCGGAAAATGAGGCGTCTCGTCAGCAAATTCGTCGGCAAGACGCCGGACGGACCGCTCTTTGATAATGAAAGAGTTGCCGCGGCGATCGTCGGTGCGGCCTTTGTTCTGTCGGTTTGGCTTTTTTGGAGCGGGTTTGGGCCCGGAGATGCCGAACGCTATATCCGCGCGGCGCTCGCCTGGACCGAGCAGGGGTTCTATCTCGGCGATACGCATTGGTCGTTGCGCCATCCCTTTGTCTTGCCGATAGCGGCGTCCTTCTCGATTTTCGGCGTCAGCGAGTTCAGCGCAACCATTCCGAATATCGCCTATGCCGGCGCGCTCGTCGCCCTGACGTTCCATTTCGCGCGGCGATATCTTGGTCCTGCGGAAGGAGTCCTCGTCGCCTTCTTCATAGCGACATCGGCCTTTTTTGTGGCGCGGCCGCTTGAACTCGAGGTCTATGGCGCCGAAGTATTCTTCGCGGCCTTGGCATGTTGGCTTTTCGTCGCCGCGAGCTTCGAAAACCGAAGGCTTTCCTATCTCGCAGCGGCCGGCGCCGCTGCGGGCTTCTCTTGGGCCATCCGCGAGCAGACGTTTTACCTCGTGCTCGTATTCGGCCTCTTGACGCTGGCGTCGCGCCGGGATGTCGTCAGATCCTGCCTTGCGCTTGGCGTCGGATTTGGCGCAATCATCGCCGTCGAATTGCTCTTCTATCTGATCGCCGCCGGCGATCCGTTCTACCGCTACAAGGTTGACCTCAGCCACAGAACGATCGGCGTTGAAGTGCTGATCAAGGGCGAGGACGCATCGCTCAAGAACACCGCGATCCGACCAATCAGGGACTTGCTCACCTACCCGGTCACCTCGCCATTTCTGGCGCTGGCGGCGCTTGCCGTCTGGAGCCTTAGGCGGCCGGCCTTTCTGTCGACCTCGACGCAGCGCCGCAGCTTGATCGTCTTCGGCGTCATGTCGGCGATCGCGGTTCCGATCTGCGCCTACGCGTTCAATCTATCATTCCCTCGCTATTATCCGATCCTCACCTATGCGGTGTTCCTCGCGCTTGGGCTTGCGTCGGCTGAGATCTGGCGCCGGTACGGTCGGGCGGCGGGCGTCGGTTTTGCGCTGCTGGTCGTCATCGCCAACGCGGCGGCTGCGGATTTCAGCCGATATTACGAATATGCGGAAGCGCGTTACCTTGCTGATTTCGCCCAAAGCGCAGAGATGCTGATCGAAACTGATCCGCTGACCGCGAGCCGCGCGCGCCACCAGCTGATCCTTCGCGGAATTCCGGTTGCCGAGGCGTCGCGGCGCGTCGTCGCGACCAATGCGCCGCCGGTCGGCGCACTTTTCTTCAAGTCGCACATGACGCCAAGGCGCAAGGAGGCCTGGTGCGCGATCGTGGTTGCGGATGTCCGGCCGACGAACTGGACGC
The DNA here is from genome assembly GCA_041739835.1 of Parvularculaceae bacterium. GTDB lineage: Bacteria > Pseudomonadota > Alphaproteobacteria > Caulobacterales > Parvularculaceae > Amphiplicatus. The sequence goes on from JBGSNB010000446.1 coordinate 5,385, forward strand.
ACGCGCTGATCCGTCTTACGGGAATTGCCAGGATCACGGGCTCAAAAATGAGAGCGGTGACGGCAAAGCCGCGCCCGGTTGAAATCGTCCGTGTGCTCGATCAGCCGGCATTGACGGACCCGGTCACGGGTCAGTCATGCCTGGCGGCGCGATAAGGAAACGGGCGCGAACGCCTGCGGCGCCGCGCCCGTAAAATTGACTTCAATTCGCGTTACGCTGCGGCGCTTGACCGCGACTTGTCGCGTTCCGCCTTGACTTCCTTCGCCTTGTCTTTCTCGGAGACGGTGAAGTCCTCATGGTAGGAGCGCTCGACATTGACGTTCCAGATGTCGTGGCTCTCGCCCAGGATGTTGCGCGCCGCAAGCATGGCGGTCAGCATCGAATGGTCCTGGTTGTTGTAGCGGTGCATGCCGTTGCGGCCGACGGTCTGGAAATTCTCCAGTCCAAGGATCCAGTTCTGCACGATGTCGAGCGCCTCGCGATATTCGCCGTCATAGACGGGATAGGCCTTGGGCTGGCGGATCACGGTCCCGTCGACGACATTGGATTGCTGGGCGAGACCGAGATATTCGAGTTCTCGGGACGCCTGCTTGATCAAATCCTCATTCGAGCTGGTCCACAGGCCGTCGCCCTCATGGCAGAAATACTCCATGCCGATCGACGCCTTGCTCTTGTCGGGCACCATATCCGGCGACCAGGAACGGAAATTCTGGATGCGGCCGACATCGACTTCCGGGCTGTGGATGTAGATCCAGTTGTCCGGGAACGGATCCGGCTTGTCGAGGATCAGCGTCACGATCAGGAAGTCGCGATATTTCAGCCGATCGGCGGCGCGCACGACATGCGGCGGCGGCGGCGGCTCAAACGCATGGATCAAATCCTTGATCGCCATCGAATTGACGAAGTGATCGGCTCTCAGCCGATAGCGGCGCTGGCGTTCGCCGGCAAAGTCGACGACTTCTATGGCTTCGACGCGATTGCCGTTGCGGATGACCTTGGTCACGGCGTTCTGCATGCGCACTTCGCCGCCGAGAACGCGCACCTTGTCGCGGAAGCGCTCCCACATCTGGCCCGGCCCAAGCCTTGGATATTCGAATTCCTCGATCAGGCTCGTCGTGTCATTGGCGCCGGTCAGCGCGTTCAAGACCGCCTTCGTCAGCGAGAGGTTCTTGATGCGCTGCGCCGCCCAGTCCGCCCGGATCTCGGTGCACGGAATGCCCCAGACCTTCTCCGTATAGGACTTGAAGAAATGCTGGAACAGGCGGCGACCGAAACGGTTGGTCACCCATTGCTCGAAGTTCTCTTCTTCGCGGAACGGGCTCACTTGCCATTTGAAATAGCTGAGCATGATCTGCATGGCTTCAACCGGCCCCATATTGGAGAGCGCGTTGAAGATCTTCAGCGGGTAATCATAATATTTCCCGCGATAGTAGATGCGGCTCATGCGCGGGCGAAGCACGAAATCCTCGCCGCCGACTTCGTGCCAAAGAGAGTCGACTTCCTTCACTTTCGTGAAAAACCTATGACCGCCGATGTCGAAGCGAAAGCCCTTGTACATGGCGGTGCGTGAAATGCCGCCGACCTGATCTGACGCTTCGAGCACGACCGGCTTGTGGCCGCCCTTGCTGTGCTTTTGCAGTTCATAGGCGGCGGTCAGGCCCGCAGGGCCGCCGCCGATGACAGCCACCGAATTCTCGCCGGCGTCTTCGACAGGCAGTATCGCGGCGGTAGCGGTCACGTTCGTCATCTGCTTCCTGAATGGGTTGACCGGTCCTGAGCGGTCGTTGGCGGCGGTGTCTTCAAGGCGCGGCGTGAATGCGGCCCTTTCGGGCGCGCCCGACAGCTTGGCGACAAACCAGTCGATGGTTTTGTCCAGGCCGTCCAGCAGCGGCGTCGAGGGAAGCCAATCAAGCTCTCTTTCCGCCTTGCTTATATTCGGCCGGCGAATTTTCGGATCATCGGCCGGCAGGTCCTTCGTCACGATTTCCGAGGAAGATGCCGTGCGATCCTTAATTATTCTTGCAAGTTCTAGGACCGTATGTTCGACGGGGTTGCCGAGATTGACCGGACCGATCCGGCCGCCCTGCGCGTTCATCAGCCGCATCAGGCCGTCAACCATGTCATCGATATAGCAGAACGAACGGGTCTGGCTGCCGGCGCCGTACACGGTGATCGGTTTCAGGGTTAACGCCTGGGCAAGGAAATTCGGAATGCAGCGGCCGTCTTCGGGGCTCATGCGCGGGCCATAGGTGTTGAAGATCCGGGCAACGCGAATTTCGATCCCATGCTGGCGATGATAGTCGTAAAAGAGGGTTTCGGCCGCCCGCTTGCCTTCATCATAGCACGCGCGCGGTCCCGAGCAGTTGACGAGGCCCACATACTCCTCATGCTGAGGATGTATCTCCGGGTCGCCGTAAACTTCGCTGGTTGACGCCTGCAGCACGCGCGCGCCGTTCTTGACGGCGTAATCGAGCGCGTTGATCGCCCCAACGACACTCGTCTTCATGGTGCCGATGGCGTCACGCTGATATTGCGGCGGCGAAGCCGGGCAAGCGAGATTGTAAATCTGGTCGAAAGGACCCTCGGGCAGGCCTTCGCGGACATCGCCGAGGACAAACGTGAACTTCGGCGATTTGAACGCCTCGGCGAGATTGCTCTTGAAGCCGGTGTCCAGATTGTCGAGACAAGTGACCGAATGGCCCTGCGCCAAAAGTCGGTCGCACAGGTGCGAGCCGATGAATCCGGCGCCGCCGGTAACCAGGATACGCAAGGAATGTCGCACTCGAACCCCCAGACTGATTCTTTCTAGTTTGTAACCAGTGCAATTCCTAGACCGAATCAGAGATATTCTTTCGCTGACGCAACAAAGCGCTCTCTACAACTCGTTGGACGGCGCCACCAGCCCACCGGCGGTTGTCTCTTGAAATCTTAATATCCCGCATTTGGCGAATATCTCCGGCCGCCTGGATTGGTTCGAGACATGGTCGCAATTGCGGGGCCGCGGCGGGTATGATCTTGGTCAGCGCGGAATCTCGCAGGCTCGAATGCTCACCACCCGCGACAATGACTGGCGGTTTTCGGTTGCGCCGATGATGGATGGGACGGACCGCCATTGCCGGTTTTTTCATCGGCTGCTGACGCGGCGCGCCCGGCTTTATACCGAGATGATCGTCGCAGAGGCGATCGTGCAAGGCGACAGGGACCGGCTGCTCGGCTTTGACGCCGCCGAGCGCCCGGTCGCCCTGCAGCTCGGCGGGTCAGACCCCGCAAGATTGAAAGAGGCGGCGCGGATCGGCGAGGACTATGGTTATGACGAGGTCAACCTTAACGTCGGCTGCCCGTCGGACCGGGTCCGGTCCGGGGCTTTTGGCGCCTGTTTGATGAAGACGCCGGCGCTGGTCGCCGACTGCGTGGCGGCGATGCGTGCCGGCGTCCGGGTCCCGGTCACGGTCAAGTGCCGGATCGGCGTCGACGACCAGGAGCCCGGCAAAAGTCTTTTTGAGTTTGTCGATATAGTCGCGAGCGCCGGCTGCGAGGTATTTATCGTGCACGCCCGCAAGGCATGGCTCGACGGGCTCAGCCCGAAAGAAAATCGCGAAATCCCGCCGCTCGATTATCCGCTGGTCTACAGTCTGAAGGCCGAGCGCCCGCATCTGACGATTGTCCTCAATGGCGGGCTCGCATCGGTCGAGGACGCTGCGGCGCATCTTGCGAAGGTTGACGGCGTCATGCTCGGCAGAGCCGCCTATGGCGAGCCGGCGATCCTTGCCGATGTCGATCGGAAGATCTTCGGCGATCGCGCGCCGCCGCCGGCGCTCGACGACGTCATTCGCGAAATGTCATCATATGTGAAGCGCCTGGCGAAAACCGGAACCTCGCCCCACCATGTCGTCAGGCACATGCTCGGGCTTTGTCATGGGCGCCCGGGCGCGCGCGCCTGGCGGCGGATGCTGTCGCAGCAGGGCGCCGCGACGCCGCCTGATATTCTGGACCGCGCCCTTGCGGCGATCTCGGCAAGGACGC
>JBGSNB010000450.1:0-6975 GCA_041739835.1 Parvularculaceae bacterium
TGGCTTCGGCGGCGCTCTTCGTCGCCTCTCTGGTCGCCTTTGCGGCCGCCGGCGTCTTGTTCGATCCGCTGGCCCCGTCGCTCGCGCTGTTCCTCGGCGGATTTTCCGTCGCTGGCGGCCGCTCGCTTGGCGGCGCGCTCAAGGACGACACCGTGCGCGGCGCATTCAAGGGCGCGTTGCCGGAAACCACCATGAAGCGGGTGCGCGAAGAAAAGTCGAGCGAAGTGCTGGAAGGAACGCTGCGGCCGGTAACGGTCCTCGCCTGCGAACTCAGTCTGATCGATGAGGATCTTGCGCGCCTCGCCGAGGCGCCGGGAGAAGTGACCAACCTCGTCGCCATGGGCTGCGTTCACTTGAAGAAAGCCATTATCGACGCCGGCGGCGCCGCCGACCAGGCGGATGGCGGGCGCATCTTTGCCTACTTCAATGCGCCGCTGGAAAATGCCGATCACGTTCGCGATGCATGTTCCGCCGCGCTGCGCCTGATCGAAAGCATGGACAAGATCAATGCGGAGATCGAAAGCGCGCCGCGCCTCAAGGGCGTGCAGTTGCACCTCGCGATCGGCATCGCCACCGGCGAGTGTTACATCGGTCCGATGGGACACGGGCGGCAGAACCGCTATTCGGCGATCGGCAAGCCGGTCGAGATGGCGGCATTCTTGAGCCGGCAGGCGACGATTTACGGTCCGGCGATCATTTGCGATGAAGCGGCGCATCGCCGGATCAATCATCACTTCGCGTTTCTGGAATTGGACCGCCTGAAGGAAACCGGGTCCGACCGGGCGTTCAGCATTTATGCGCTGGTCGGCAATCCCTTCATCAAGTCGAGCAAGAGCTTTCGCGCGCTGGAAGATGCGCACCGCCAGCTCCTCGCCGCCTATCGCGAGGGCGATTTTCTGGCGGCGCGAGCCAGTCTCGCCAAGGCGCGGCAATCGCCGGGGGCGCGCATTGCGCTCTTCGATCTTTATGAGCGACGTATCCAGGAAAAGCTGGATGAAAAGGCGTCCGCAGCCTGGGACGGCGCACAGACGGTGACGCTCTAAAGCGACCCCGCCACGCGCGCGGCCGCATCCGGCCGTGCATAACTCTGCGCGCCTTCCTTCAGCGCCCTGTCCGCGAGTTCGTCGGCGACTTCGCCAAGATCCTTGATGACGCGATCAAAGGATACCTTCAGCAGGTCGACATTGTCCTTGTCGCCGTCAAGTTTGCGGATCGAAGCGACATAGATTGAACGCGTCTCGCGCAGATCGGAAATGGCGTCTTCGAGCAAGGCGACATCCGACAGACGCAGCCTTGAGCCGTCGCAGGCGATCTCGGCGACATCTCTCAAGGCGCCAGCGAGTTCAAGATGGCGACCCGCGTCGGCCATCACGAATTCTTCGGCGCTGTCTGATGCCGACAGCGCCGCGAGATAAGCATCGACCGCGTCGTTGCGGGAGATCCGATCGTCACCGGCGTCGCTGCCGGCCAGTTTTTCCGCAAAGGAGGAGGTCGAGGGCTTTGGCCACCGGGTTTTCGCGAGATCGAAGGCGGCGCTCCGCAGCGCTGCGCGCTCGGCGGCCCCGGCGTCCTCGTCGATCGCCGTCTCGGACCGGATGACGGTCGAACAGCCTGCGCAGATCGCAAGGACGGCGGATGCTCCGACAAGGCGGACCCAACGGCGGACTGAACTCACTGAACGCTACTCCTGGCGCGCGCGCCGTCGTGAAGATTCGCAAACAACTCGGATAACCCGCCGCCTGACGCGGCGGCGCTTTCCATTCGTCGCGGATGTCGCCTTGATTGTCCGCCCTGACCCCCATTAAGGAGTAACATACCGACAACACGCGAGTCAGCCGCAAAATGACAGACCGCCTCGATTTGTATCCGGCGATCGAGCCTTTTGAGACGGGTCGTCTCAAGGTCTCGGACATTCACGAGATCTATTATGAGGTTTGCGGCAACCCCGCCGGCAAGCCGGTGGTGGTCTGCCATGGCGGTCCGGGCGGCGGAACGACCCCGTCGATGCGGCGGTATTTCAACCCGGAGAAATATCGGATTGTCCTTTTCGACCAGCGGGGTTGCGGGAAATCGAAGCCCTACGCGGAACTCGACGGCAATACGACCTGGGACCTCGTTGCCGATATGGAGAAATTGCGGCGAAGATTGGACATCGAGACCTGGCAGGTCTTCGGCGGCTCCTGGGGATCGACGCTGGCGCTCGCCTACGCGCAGACGCACCCAGAGCGGGTGTCGGAACTGGTGCTGCGCGGCATCTTCACCATTCGCCGCGAGGAGATCCGCTGGTTCTACCAGGAAGGCGCAAGCTGGATGTTCGCCGACGCCTGGCAGGATTATCTCGCGCCGATTCCGGAAGCCGAGCGCGGCGATCTGCTCGGCGCCTATCACCGGCGCCTGACCGGGACCGACGAGGCCGCAAAACTCCGCGCCGCAAAAGCTTGGAGCGCATGGGAAGGCGGCACCGTTTCTCTGGTCCCGTCGCAAGAGCGGATCGACAGCTTTTCAGCCGACGCCTTCGCGATCGCCTTCGCCCGCATCGAGTGCCATTATTTCGTTAATCATGGTTTCTTCGAGCGTGACGGCCAACTGATCGCCGACGCTCACAAGCTTCGACACATCCCCGGCGTCATCGTGCAGGGCCGCTATGATGTCGTGACGCCGATGAAGACGGCCTTTGACCTTCACAAGGCCTGGCCGGAGGCCGAGTTTATCCTGGTCGGCGACGCCGGGCACGCCGCGAGCGAGCCGGGCATTATTGACGCGCTCGTTCGCGCGACCAACGCCTATGCGGGCCTTTAGGTCGCCCACTCGCCCCCGAATTCGCCAGTTATTAACGAACGGCTAATACAACTTTCGTCGGCGCCGACCGGCATTAATGGAGACTATTTTAACGAGTTCGGCGCGATGCTCCGTGGTCATTGCGGGGGAGCCGGCGCGGCTGGCGCCGTACAAAGACGGGCAGGACGAAATTGAATTCAGCGACCGACACCGGATTGGTCGATTATTCGCAGATCGACAGCCTGCTCGAAGTCGCGGGCCGCGACGGCGTCAACGAAATCTTGCGCGCCTTCTGGAAGTCGACCGACAAGCTTCTTCGCGATCTCGCCAATGAAGTCGCAGCGCAGGACTTCACGTCGGCGGCGCGCACGTCGCACGCGATCAAGGGTTCGGCGGCGAATGTCGGCGCCCATCTTCTCGCCGGCGCTGCGCGCGATGTCGAGGCGTCATGCAAGATGGCCGACCGCGCCGGCGCGCTGGCGGCTGTCACGCGCGCTGTCGTCGCCTATGAAAAAACGCGCACCGCCCTGACCGCGCGTATCGAAAACGCCGCATAAGCCTGCGCATTTTTGGGCGACCCGCCCGGCAGTCTAAAGCGTTGCGCCGTCCGGATCGCGGCTCATATGCGCGCTCATCACGATCCCGAACCCGATCATGATCGTCAGCATCACGGTGCCGCCATAAGACACCAGCGGCAACGGCACGCCGACGACCGGCGCAAGGCCCATCACCATGCCTGCATTGATCAGCACATAAAGCGCGAAGGTGACCGTAATCCCGAGCGCCGCCAGCCGCGCAAAATGCGAGCGCGCCCGCAAGGCGATGTTCATCCCGGTCATTACGACCGCAAAATAGAGCAGCAGCAGGCCAAAACCGCCGACAAATCCGAATTCCTCGCCGAAGATTGTGAAGATGAAATCAGTCTGCATCTCCGGCAGGAAATTCAGCTCGCGCTGCGTGCCTTCCATATAACCCTTGCCGACAAGGCCGCCGGAGCCGAGCCCGATCTTCGACTGAAGAAGGTGATAGCCGGTGCCGAGCGGATCGGAATCCGGATCAAGAAAGGTGAAGATCCGCTTCAGCTGGTAGTCGTGCAGAATGCCGAACCGGAACGCGGCGATCGCCGCGGCGACTGCGCCGACACCGCCGAGGAAAATCAGCCGCCAGCTGAGGCCGGCGAGCACCATGATGGCGGCGCCCGTCGCGGCAATCATGATCGCGGTGCCAAGGTCTGGCTGCAGGAACACGAGGCCGACCGGCGCCGCGATCATCACGACCGGCGGGATCAGGAACAGGACATGCGACACCTGTTCGGCGCGCAGGCCGTGATAATAGCGCGCAAGCCCCAGCACGATGCCGATCTTCATCAGCTCCGACGGCTGGAACTGCATCGGGCCGAGATCGATCCAGCGTCGCGCACCCATATTGACGTCGCCGATCACCGGCACCAGCGCGAGCGCGATCAGCGCCACGGCGTAGATCGGATAGGACAGCGCCATCCAGTACCGGATGCCGATCAGGCCGACGACGATCAGCGCCGCCAGCGAGATCGCAAAACGCAGCGCATGGGTCGCGGCCCAGGGCGACCACGATCCGCCGCCCACGGAATAGAGCGTAACGACGCCGGCCCCGGCGATCATCGTCAGCATGATGATCAGCGGCCAGTGCATCCGCGCAATGTGATCCTGAATCCCCCGACGCGGTCCCGGAAGAATGATCGAGCCCATGCCGTCAGCCCTCCCGAACGGGGCTTGCGCGCTGCGCCAGCGCGCCCGGGCTTAGCGGCTTCAGCTTCGCCGGGTCTTTGGTCATGACCGCGGTCATGATTTCCTTCGCTTTGGGTCCCGCCATGCGCGCGCCGCCGATGCCGTGCTCGACGACGACGGCGCAGGCGTAGCGCGGCGCCTCGTACGGCGCAAAACAGACGAAAAGCGCGTGGTCGCGCCGGGCCCAGGGGAGATCCTCGGGCTTGGTCAGTCCGCGCGCGCGCTCTTCATTGGTGATTCGGTAGACTTGGCTGGTGCCGGTCTTGCCGGCGAGCTTCCATTCCTTGTTGTCGAGCGCCGATCGCCCGGCGGTGCCGCCCGGCTCGTTGACGACCGCATACATGCCGTCACGCGCGACCTGGAGGTATTCCTCGGCGATATCGATCTTCGAATGCTTGGGCGTCGGCAATTCAAGATCGCCGCGAAAGCGGACGATCCGCGGACGGACTTCACGGCCGGAGGCAAGGCGCGCCGTCATCACCGCCAGCTGCAAGGGCGTCGTGCTGACCGATCCCTGCCCGATGACGACCGAAAGCGTCTCGCCGGGAAACCATGTCTGGTTTTCAGGCGTTCCTGCATAGAACCGGCGTTTCCACGCACGGTCCGGAACGACGCCGGAATGCTGGCCGGGAATGCCCAGTTCGAAGGTCTGGTCGAGGCCGAGCTTGCGCGCCGTGTCCGCGATGACGTCGACGTCAGTCTGCGTCGCCATCGTATAATAGAAAGTGTCGCACGAGTGCTTCAGGGAGCCCCTCATGTCGACGCTGCCGTGGCCTTCCTTCTTCCAGCAATGGAAGAAGCGATTGCCGTACCAGAATTTTCCGTTGCAGCGCACACGGAACGACGGATCGATCCCGCTTCGCATCGCGGCGATCGCGCTCACCATCTTGAATGTGGAGCCTGGCGGATAGATGCCGCCGAGCGGCTTGTTCAAAAGCGGCTTGTAGGGGCTTTCGTTCAACTCCCGCCAGAGATCGCTCGGGATGCCTTTTGTGAAAATATTGGGGTCGAACGCCGGGGTGGACGCGAGGACCAGGATGTCACCGGTCTCGATGTCGATGACGACTGCCGAGGCGCTTTCGCCCTCAAGCGCTTTCATCGCAGCAAGCTGCAATTCGGCGTCGATGGTGAGGCCGAGCGTCGCGCCTTGCTGAGGCGGACGGACGCTGTCCTCGATCTCCTCGATGACGCGGCCATGCGCGTTGACCTTGACGTCCATGGCGCCGGCGGCGCCGCGCAATTCGCGTTCATAAGTGCGTTCTAGGCCGTCGCGCCCGACCTTGAAGCCCGGCTGGCGCAACAACAGCTGCTGGCTTTCATTCTCCGGCGCAGCAAGGTCACGGTCGGTCACGGCGCCGACATAGCCGATGACGAAGGCGGTGGCGTTGCCTAGGGGGTAATTGCGCGTTTCGCTGACTTCCGGATGCGCGCCGGGCAGATACGGCAATTCGTAATTCAGCCTGGAGAACTGGTCCCATTCGAGATTATTGACGACTTCGACCGTCGCATTGCCGCGCGTCCGCCTGATTTCCCGCAGCAGCTTTGCGTGCTTGTCGTCGGATATCGGAACGAAATTGCGAATGCGCGCCAGCGCTTCTTCGATGTCGCGCGCCTCATCCGGGATGAGCAGCAGGCGGAAATTCTGGCGGTTTGACGCCAGAATATTGCCGAAACGATCGACGATCTCGCCGCGCAACGGGGCGATGACGCGCGTGTTGAACTGGTTTTCCTGCGCGAGCCGCTGGTATTTGTCGTGATCTAGCACTTGCAGCTGGAACAGCCGGCCGCTGACGCCCAGCAACAACAAACCGAAGCCGCCGCCGAAAATCGCCGCCCGCCGCGTGACGATTTCCTTCTTTTCCGGATCGTTGGAATTGACGCGCACTCTTTACACCTCGATGATCACGCGCCGATGCAGGCTGCCGAAGGCGACCGCGAACACCGGAAACACCGTGATCGTCGTCAGCATCTGAGACGCAAGGCCGCCAAGCGGGAGCAGCGCTGTCGACGTCAGGCTCATGAACAGCCACAGTATAAGCGAGACGCTCGTCGCCGCCACGGCAAATCCCATCCAGACGACATGAACTTCGCGTCCCAGAAAATAGGATTGCTGGGATACCGCAATATATTGAACGGCAAGGTAAACGGCCGGCCAAAGCCCCAGCGGGCCGCCGCTGAGGAGATCTTGCAGGAGGCCGATCAGGAAAATGCTCGCCGCCGGCAGGTGGCCCGGAGAATAGAGCGACCAGAAATAGACGACCACGAGCGGGATCAGCGGCGTCGCCAGCGCGCCCTCGAACAGGCGGAGCGGCGCGGCGAGCAAAAAAACGCCAAAAAAGCCGAGCAGGGTCGGCGCCGCCGCGCGGGCGATCCGTCCGAGATTTTCGGCGCGTGTCGACATCTCAATCGCCCTCATCTTCGGGCGAAGTAG
>JBGSNB010000458.1:0-2003 GCA_041739835.1 Parvularculaceae bacterium
GCCAAGCGCCGACCCGCCGAGCAGCGACAGCGCCGCCTGTCCGCGCGTATCGGCCGAGGCGCCAGCCTCCGCCGACGCTTTGGCGAAATACCGGCGGATCGCGGTCTCGACATTCGCATCGTCGAGAAACGCCTTCGGCGATTTCGTTCCGAACACCGCCGCCGATTTTTCCTCGAACGCCGCGCGCTGGCGATCGACATCGAGACTGGCGAGCGAGGACGGCAGGCCGAGCGCCGCTTCGGCGACGATGCGCAAGGGACGCTGACCCATGATCTGCAACCATCCGACGCGATCGACATTCGCGCCGGCCGCGATCGCTTTTATCTCGCGCCGGAAATTCAGGGCGAGGCGCATGTCGCCGTCGACCTCGCCGACCGCGCGCTCGAAGGACCGCTCGACAAAGCGCGCGGCGATGTCCTCGCGCGCCGCCGCAGATTGAAACCGCCCGAGCGCCAGGCCCTCCGCGCTGAAAGCGGCGGCGAAGGCGCGCCAGCGCGGATCGTTGAGGCGGTTGGCGAAGGATGCCGGATCAAGAACGCCTTCATCCGCGACACGGCGAATGAGCGCGCGCTTGCCGATCTCGTCTTCGAGCCCGAAGGCGCCGAGCGCCACCGCCAGCAATCGACGATCGGCGACGAGGTCTGCGGGCTTTGCGATGTCGGCGATCTTTTCCCGGAAGTAGGCGAGATCGCGCCGCACCGACGCCTGTTCGGCGAAAGCGTCCTGCTGGCGCGCCGCGGTGCGCTCGAACACCTTGAATCCGGCGTAACCGCCTAGCGGGATGGCGGGCTGGAACATGGAACTCCGGTCGGCGTCGCGGCGCCGTTCTCAAAAGCAAATCCCCTGCGCAGCGCGCGCATCGCGGCAAAGAGCTTGCCGCCCTCGACGGCGGCTTTCGCTTCTTCGACGCAGCAAGCGAGGTCGCCGCCAGCGACGGCAATGACCGCATCAAGGCCGGCGAGGATTTCCGCCTTGGCCGTCGCATCATCTGCGGCTCCAGCGACGGCGAGCTGGGCGATATAGTAGAGCTTTTGCAGCGGCGTCACCGCTTCCTCCGGATGCAGCGCATCGCGAAGGCGCAACACCGACGCGCCCGCCGTCCGCACGCGAAGGCGCGATGGGCGGTCGCCGTTCTGCAGGATGACGCCGTTGATGAGGAATTTCTCGTTCGGCTTCAGCTTGAGGACGAGCCCGGTCACGGCGGCGCGTCCGCCGGTCTCGTGTGCAGGCCGGCGATCATCGCGGCGTTGAGGTCTATCAGCGCGGATATCTCGATCTCGGCGCCGGGCTGCAGCAGAAAATGCGTCCGCTGGCGGACGAAGGCGGCGATCTTCCAGATCATGGTTCTGGTCTCGGCGGGCAGCGCGTTTTCATCCTGCGCGACATCCGCAGCGAGGATCGTCCACAAGGACAGATTGCGCGACAGCGCCTTCACGAAAGCGGGATAGTCTTCGCTTTGGCGGCGCGCGGCGCGCAGCAGCTCGCCATTGATGCGGCCGAACGCGTCCGCCTCGATCGAGCGGGGTCCGGCGGTCGCGATCATCGCGCGCTGATAGGCGTTCTGGGCAAGGCCGCTATGCGCCACGGGGAAAGCCTCTGATCAGGGAAGAGCGAAAAAAGAATCGGGACGGCGCGAGGCCGTCCCGGCGAAGACAATTCTAGCGGAAGAGCGCCAGAATGCTCTGCGGCGACTGGTTCGCGATCGACAGCGCCTGGATGCCGAGCTGCTGCTGCACCTGTAGCGATTGGAGGCGCGCGGAGGCTTCTTCGAGGTCCGCGTCCGTCATCGCGCCGACGCCGCTGTTCAAGGCGTCGATGAGGTTTGAAACAAACTCGTTCTGAATCTCGACCCGCTTTTGTGTGGAGCCGAAGGCTGCGGCGGCGTTGACGGCCGTTTGGATGAGGCCTTCGATCGCGCCGAGGGCGGACGATGCGCCGGCGGCCGTCGAGACATCGACCGAGGCGAGCGCGGCGAGGCCGCCGCCCGTGCCGACATTGGCGCT
>JBGSNB010000535.1:0-1953 GCA_041739835.1 Parvularculaceae bacterium
CGCGCGGCAAGAACGACTTTCGCGCCCTCGGCGGCGAGCTGGCGCGCCGTCGCGGCGCCAATGCCGGAGCTTGCGCCGGTCACGATCACGACCTTGTCCTGCATGCGCTTCATTGCGTTCCCCCGATTTGATGCGGCGCCCGTTGCGCGCGCTGACCCTCAGCGGCGGACTAGGCACGGTTCCGCCGCGCCGTTCAAGCGGATTATTTCGACAAGCACGTAGCAAGTAGGGTGCATTAAGCGAAGCGGAATGCACCCTACTTGCTGAGGAACACCGAAGGCGCGTCACGACGTGCCGCTTCGCCCCCTCACCCCCGCAAATACCCGCGCGCCAGCCGGCACAGCTCCTCCTCGAAATCCGGATCGTCGAGGATCTTCGAATTTTCGACGACGGCCGAGCGAATTGCGCCGAGGACCGCGCGGGTCAGGACATAGGCCGCGGTCGGGGTCAGCGGTCGCGACGCCATTTCCGGGTATCGATGCGAGACGGCGACGATGAGATCGCCGATGCGGTCGCGCAGGACGACGCCGCTGTCGTCGCGGTCGGCGGAGAGCGCCGCCATCATCGCGACGAGCCGGCGACGTTTGCGGCGCGGGCGAAAGGCGGCGACGAGCGTTGCGATGACGGCGTTGACGATCGCTTCGCCGGATTGCGGATTGATCTCGGCGATCTTTCGCGCGATGTCGGCGGCGATCGCTTCGCGCTCCTTGCGGATGAGCGCGAGGAGGATTGCGTCCTTGTTCGGGAAATACTGGTAGATCGAACCGATCGAAACGCCGGCGCGCGCCGCGACCCGGGCGGTCGTGAGGCCCTCCTCTCCCTCCTTCTGCAAAACCTGAGCGGCGGCCTCGACGATTGCGTCAACGGTCGCGCCGGCCCGCGCCTGCGTCGGTTTTTTCCTCATCTTTACAATCGGTTGCGGGGTCATGGCCGGGCGCCTTCCGGATCACGCGAATGCGAGTTTCAAAAACTGAGAAATGTTCACATATTGGGCGGGTCAGTCAACCGGTCAGTCAAGGCGCGTCAGATGGGCATCAACGGACCATTGTTCTATTATTTCCTGCCGTTTTTTCTCGTGCTGATCGCCGTCGAAATTCATGTCGGTCGGAAGCGCGGCCTCAAACTCTACACGAAGAACGAGACGATCGCGTCGTTCGTCATCGGCGCGGGGCAGCGGGTGATCGGCCTCATCCCGCTGAGCCTCACCGGCTTCCTGGCAGTCGTCATCTATGACAACCGACTTTACACGATCCCGATGGACGACTGGCGGAGCTGGGTCCTGCTCTTCGCGCTGCTTGAATTCACCTATTACTGGTTTCACCGGGCGAGCCACGAAGTGCGGTGGCTGTGGGCGACGCATGCGGTGCATCATTCGATCGAGGAGATGAATATCCTCGGCTCCTACCGGCTCGGCTGGACCGGCAAGTTATCGCTCGGTTATCTCTTTCACATGCCGCTGATGTGGATCGGCTTTCCGCCAGCGGCCGTCGCGACGATGCTGGCGCTCAATCTGTTCTATCAGTCCTGGCTGCACACGACGCTGATCGGCAAGCTCGGGCCGCTTGAAGGCGTTCTCAACACCCCCTCGGCGCACCGCGTCCATCATGCAAAGAACGCCGATTATCTCGACCGCAATCATGGCGGGGTCACCATGATATTCGATCGCCTTTTTGGCACCTATGTCGCCGAGCGCGACGAGGAGCCCGTCGTGTTCGGCCTTGTCGCGCGCGTCGGCTCGACCAATCCGGTGACGATCGCGTTCCATGAATGGGTGCGGATGTTTGGCGATCTGAGAGCGCGCCATCCGAAGGACTGGCTGATGACGCTGTTCGGCCCGCCGGGCTGGGCGCCGGACGGCAAGGGACGGACCAGCGCGATGATGCGCGCGCAGTATCGCGCGCGGCGGGCTGACGTCGAAAAAGGTTACGCGGTCGCGGCGGAATAGGCCCGCGC
>JBGSNB010000574.1:0-1888 GCA_041739835.1 Parvularculaceae bacterium
CGCGACCGCCAAGGACGCCGCCGGCGCCTCGATCGACGACGCGGTCGCCTTCGCCAAGGATCTTACGGACGAGGCGACCGCCGCGCTCACCTCGACGAAAAGCGAGGCCGAGCAACTCGCCGAATTCCAGAAGGTGCTTGGCGAAGGCCTTGCGCTCGACGTCATCGGCAAGTTCATGATCGGCGACATCAGGAAGTCGATGACCGCCGAGCAGCTCGCGCGCTACGACGCCGCCTTCCCGCCCTATCTCACCCGTCTCTATGCGGACCAGTTCGCCGATATTGTCGGCCGCCCGCTCGACGTCATCGACGCCAGGGCGCTCGGCGCGCGCGATGTTATCGTCCGGACCCAGTTCACGCGCCAGGACGGCCCACCGATCAATGTCGACTGGCGCATCCGCAAGCTGCGCACCGGCGAGCAAAAAGCGATTGACATCATTGTCGGCGGCGTGTCGATCATGCTGGTGAAGCGCGAGGAATTCTCGGCCTTCATCGCCCAGAACAGCGTCGACGACCTGATCGCGCGCATCGAAAAAGAAGGCCGCGCCTAACCTTAAGTTAATTTTGCCGGCGCCTCTTGCCGCGCTGTTCGCCGCGCCCTACTTCGCAGAGCGGGTCCGGGCCCCTCTGGCGTGTGCGGCGGCGCACGCGATGTCGGATCGTCTTTTTTCGTTTTCGCGCGAACGCGGCGCTTTCGGCGAGCGGTCAGAGGGGACTTATGCTGGAATCGGCGCCCGCATTCCTGTTGCAGGATTGGCTTGGTCAGCCCGTTTTCTTGTGGCTGGCGTTTGTCGCCTTGATCATCGGGCTGCTGTGGCTCGATCTCGGCCTGCTCAATCGCAGATCGCACGTCATTTCCCCGGTGCAGAGTTTTTTCATGTGGGCGCTTTTCGCGTCGATCGCGGTCGCCTTTGGCGCCTGGGTGTGGATCGATCAGGGCGCGGATGTCGGCGCGCAGTTCTTCACCGGCTATGTGCTTGAGACCAGCCTCGCCTTCGACAACATCTTCGTCATTTCGACGATTTTCGCCTATTTCGCCATTCCGCGCGAATACCAGCATAGAATCCTGTTCTGGGGAATTATCGGCGCGATCGTCTTTCGCGCGCTGTTTATCGGCGCCGGCGCGGTGATTGTCGAGCAATTCACCTGGGCGCTCTATGTATTTGCCGCCTTCCTGATTTTCACCGGCGTCAAGATGGCGACGGCGAAGAGCCATGGTCCGAACATCGGACGCAATCCGGCCCTGATGATCGCGCGACGCCTCCTTCCGGTGACCGACAAGATCGAAAGCGACCGGTTCTTCGTAACGCAGCCCCACGGCAAACGCGGCAAGCTGCGCCGCGTGGCGACGCCCCTGTTTCTGGCGCTGATTGTCGTCGAGTTCGTCGACATCATCTTCGCGATCGACAGCGTGCCGGCGATCTTCGCGGTGACGCAAGACCCCTTTATCGTCTACACGTCGAACATCTTCGCGATCCTGGGGCTGCGGTCGATGTATTTCATGCTCGCCGCCGCGGTCGAACGCTTCGAATATCTGAAGGTCGGCCTGTCGGCGATCCTCGTGCTTGTCGGCGTGAAAATATTCTGGAACTTCGGACTGAAGGACCTTGGGCTCGAGGGCGCCTACGGTCTTGGCAAGATCGATCCGATCCACGCGCTGATCGCGACGCTGTCGATCATCGCCGCGTCGATCGCCTATTCGCTGATCCGCACGAGCGGTCGCGCCAAATCCGCTTAAATGCGCCGATAGGCGCCGGCGTCCGCGCGGAATTGCAGCAGATCGCCGACGCGGACGATGTCGCCCTCCGCCGCGACCGGATCGGCGACGAGCGGCAGGATGTCCTCGCCGAGCGGCCCGCCCTCGGCGTCGGTCATCAGCAGCACGCTTT
>JBGSNB010000582.1:0-3705 GCA_041739835.1 Parvularculaceae bacterium
GCGCGCTCAAGGCCGCAGACGGCGCCGCGCCGATCGTCACCCTGTCTTCCGACTGGGAGCGCGCTTTCGCCGACAACCTCATCGGCGCCGGTGGCGACAGGCAGCTGGCGATGGCGCCGTCGAAGATCCAGGAATTCGTCAACGCCGTCCTGCGCAAGCTCGAGGACGCGGCGGCGTCAGGCCATTCGGCGGCGCTGGTCACCAGCGCCTCCATTCGCCCCTTCGTCCGCTCGGTGATCGAGCGCGTGCGGCCGCAGACGATGGTCCTGTCACAGAACGAAATCCACCCTCAGATCCGCCTCAGGAACCTCGGGTCGATCTGACTTGGCGCCGCTTGGACCCAATAATTCCCGTCCGGGGCCAGGGTGCGGCTTGCGCCTCGCCCGTCCGGCAAGGATACTGGCGCCAGCACCGGAGTTGCGTTTTCCGTCATGATGAAATTCATCGCCTCGACCGTCGATGCCGCGAAAGCCAAGGCGCAACGGGCGCTTGGCGAGCAGGTGGTAATTGTCGCGGTCAGAAATCTTCCGTCAGGAGATGTTGAGGTGTCCGCGACCGACGGTCCGGAACTCGCCGCGCCGCCCCTGTCGGTCAAGCCGGGCTTCGGCGATCATACCCGCCAGGTTCTCGACGAGGCGCCGTATCGCGGCGGCGGCGTGACGACCGGCGCGCGCTTGCATGAACCGATCGAGCAGAAGTTCGGGCAGGATGCGCTGGCGCGCCTGACCAGCGATTTGTCCGGGCGATCGCACCCGCAAGGCCCGATCGACCTGTCGGACAAGACCGCGCACGGCATGGCGGATGCGCTGCGGCCGCACGGATTTTCCGACGACCTCATCGCGGCGATCGTCAACGGCGCGCGCAACGCCGCGATCGATGACGATCTTCATCGGCTGGAAACCGGCCTTGCGGCGTCTTTCGATTTCGCGCCGATCCATTTTTCGCCGATGTCGCCGATCATGCTGGTCGGTCCGACCGGCGCCGGCAAGACGTCCTGCGGCGCCAAGCTGGCGGCGACGGCGCTCAATCGCGGCGAGACGGCGTTCATCATGTCGGCGGATGTCGGCAGGGCCGGCGCCATCGATCAGGTCAAGGCCTATGGCGATGCTCTCGGCGCCGATTATTACATCACCGAGACGCCGCACGACGTCGCGGCGGCGCTGCGCTCGAAGCGGCCGACCGGCGCCGTCATTCTCGATACGCCTGGCATCAGCCCCTATGACCCCGGCGACTTCGCGGCGCTGCGCTCGTTTCGCGAAGCGACGAATGGCGAAGCCGTGCTGGTCCTGCCGGCCAGCGGCGATCCCGAGGAGTTCAAGGACTGGGCGGCGGCCTTTTACGAATTCGGCGCGCGGCGGGTGATCATCACCAAGTTCGACGCGACCAAGCGCATCGGCGCAGCCCTCGCCGCGGCGTTCGCCTGCAAATTCGCGCTGTCGCAATTCTCGCAGACGCCGTTCATTTCCGAGGGCCTTCTCGACGCAACGCCGGAATTCCTGGCGCGACGCCTGCTCGCGGGCCGCCCGACGCGGATATTCTGATGCGATGAATCCGGCGAATTGGCGGCATCATTGACGATTGCTTAAGCATCCCCGGAAAACGCCGGCCGCCGCCGAAGGGCGAAATTAATCGCCGTCGGACATTCTCGCCCCTGTCATTCAGAGGGCGCTTTCATGCGTTTCGTCATTCTTGTATTTTCCCTGTTCTCGCTCGCCGGCTGTGCCGGCGGCATGTCGAAGACGGAATGTCTTTATGCGGACTGGCGCGCGATTGGCTACGAAGACGGCGCAGCGGGCCGCGACGCCTCGGCGATTTCATCGCGTCGCGTCGCCTGCGCCGACAAGGCGAAAGTAACGCCGGACATGCAGGCCTATCTCGACGGGCGGGAGGAAGGACTTGACCAGTTCTGCCGGCCGGCGAACGGTTTCGATTACGGGTCGCGCGGCGGGCGTTACACCGGCGCCTGCGCCCAGCGCAACGAAGCCGCCTTCGTCGACGCCTATGAACAGGGTCTGACGCTGCATGGCCTCATCGCCAATCTCGACGCCGCCTCGCGCGCGCTCGCCAGCGCCCACGCCGAGCTCGACGGCATCGATCACGGGATTACGCATGCGCAAGCTGCGCTGGTCAATCCGGCGACGCCGCATCCGGCGCGGCTCGATCACCTCGCCGAACTGAAAACGCTTTATCATCGCCGCGACAAGGTGCGCGACGCCATTCCGGTCCTCGTCAGCGACGTCGATCGGGCGGAAGCCGAACTCAGCGACTATCGCCGCGATACGGCGAGCGCGCGCGACCAGTGGGGCGCCGCCCGTGCGGTCAACGCGCGCTACTGAGGACGAAAACGCCGGCGCGCCATTGCGCATCGCCAAATTGAAATAATCCTGGCAATCGCCTATTCTCCCGGGCGTGGCGTACGGCATCAATGCTTTATCGTCTTCAGGGAGAACATCATGAAATTCAAAATCGCGGCGGCGCTCGCCTTGGCGGCGACGCCGGCTATTGCTCAGGAATCGCCCGATGCGCTCGCCGACGCCTTTATTGCGGCGGTCGCCGCGGAGGATTCAGCCGCGCTTGCTGCTTTGTATACGGAAGACGCCGACAGCTACGATCCGTCGGGCGGCGTACAAAAAGGACGCGCTGAAATCGCCGCGAGCTGGCAGGCGTTTTTCGACAGCTTTGACGGTTTCACCGCCGCGCTCGACCGCAAGGGCGAACATGCGCTCGACAAGAAGAGCCATGCCGCCTGGGGGCTGTGGACGATGGCGGCGACGCCGGTCGACGGCGGGGAGAAGGTCACCTGGAACGGGCGTTTCCTCGACGTCTCGGTGAAGACCCGGGACGGCTGGCGCTACATCGTCGATCACGCGTCGATGCTGACGCCGCCGGCCGCGGCGCCGGCCAGCGAATAAAGCAAAACCGCCGTCAGCAGGCGGGCTGACGGCGGCCTGGTCGCCGGCCGCTCCCCGGGGGGAGAGATCGGGAGGGCCGGCATGGGTGTTACGCACCATTCTGGTTACGCCGCGGTCGCAGCATCGGATCATCCGCAACGGCGCAGCGCAGCGCTTCGAGTTCACAGAGGCGTGATGGTCCTCGAAATCGGATCGAGGATGACGCCCTGTTTGCGCCGCTCGCGCGCATAGCCGACGACGTCGGCCGTGCCGCCGAGGCCGCGTGACGGCGCGCCGTCCCAGACGAAAATCATCTGGTCGCTTTCATCGACGACCCGCTTGCCGGCGCGCATGAAGGCGTCGTCGGGCGTGTCGCCCTTCACCCGGATGATCTCGCAGGCGCGCGCGCAAAGCCGGTCGAAATCAGGCTTTGCGCCGTCTTCAAGTTCGACATGGCCGCAAAAGACCGGCAGGACCGCAACAAGCTGCTGCGCATGGTCAAGGATCGCATCAGCGAAGATCTGGTCGGCGCCGGGCGCGAGCGAAGTGTTCCCCATGACGGCGCCGGCGGCGCTGATCATTGCGGAAATCTGCTCGCGCACCCATGGCCAGTCTGCGCCGTCGCGCCGCCGATGCCCGGAAACGCCGATCCTGATCACGCCGCGAACACCATGCGTGAAAGGCCTCTCCCATTCTGCCCGCGGCCGCAACCGCGATCGCGGGAACGCCATCAAATCGCGCCGACGGCCGCAGATCAAGCCTCGAAACCGGTCAAAGGTCGCGGTCGCGATCGAGCCGCTCTAGGAAGCGCGCC
>JBGSNB010000006.1:0-3749 GCA_041739835.1 Parvularculaceae bacterium
GGCGCGCGCAATTCGGGCGCCCGGCGGCGGCGCAATTCGGGCGCCCTTTCCGGCTGCGGCCCGCGCAAATGCTGAAAAAACCCGAGACAGCGCATCGATGAAGGGCGCCACTTTTTTCGGCGCGACCCAGGTTGCGCAGAAGCGGAAGATAACTATGGTGCGGCCCGACCGTCATGACCCGAAAATGAGTGACCGAATGACCGACGCCCTGCCCGTCCCGCGCGCCGATTTGCACCCGAACACCCTCGCCTATGAGACAACGCCGCTGGTCAAGGCGACGGGTTTTCGCGAATATGACGCGCGCTGGCTCTACGGGCCGGAGATCAACCTTCTCGGCGTGCAGGCGCTCGGCCTCGGGCTCGGGACCTTGCTGCGCGAAGCCGGCAAGCCGCCGCGCATCGTCGTCGGCCATGATTTCCGCTCCTATTCGACGTCGATCAAACAGGCGCTGACCGTCGGGCTGATGACCGCCGGGATCGAGGTCAACGATATCGGGCTCGCTTTGTCGCCCGTCGCCTATTTCGCGCAATTCGCGCTCGACATTCCCGCCGTCGCGATGGTGACGGCGAGCCACAACGAAAACGGCTGGACCGGCGTCAAGATGGGCTATGACCGCCCGCTGACCTTCGGGCCGGACGAGATGGGGCGCCTGAAGGAGATCGTGCTCAAGGGCGAAGGCCGAAGCGCTCCGGGCGGCGCCTATAAATGGGTTCCGGGCCTCCGCGAGGCCTATATCGACGACCTCGCGAAAGCCGGAAAGATCAAGCGCCGACTGAAAGTCGTCGCCGCCTGCGGCAACGGCACCGCCGGCGCCTTTGCGCCGGAAGCGCTGGCGCGGCTCGGCGTCGAGGTCATTCCGATGGACGCGGCACTCGACTACACGTTCCCGAAATACAATCCGAACCCGGAAGATCTTGAAATGCTGCACGCGATGCAGCACGCCGTCCGCGCGCACGGCGCCGACCTTGCGCTCGGCTTTGACGGCGACGGCGATCGCTGCGGCGTCGTCGATGACGAGGGCGAGGAGATTTTCGCCGACAAGATCGGTGTCCTTATCGCGCGCGACCTGTCGACGCTCAATCCGGGCGCGCAATTCGTCGTCGACGTCAAATCGACCGGGCTCTTCGTCACCGATCCCGTGCTGCAAAAGAACGGCGCGAAGACGGTCTACTGGAAGACCGGCCATTCCTATATCAAGCGCAAGAGCCACGAACTCGGCGCGCTCGCGGGCTTTGAAAAATCCGGGCATTTCTTCTTCAACAAGCCGATCGGGCGCGGCTATGACGACGGGCTGGTCGCGGCGATCGCGCTTTTGCAGATGCTCGACCGCGCCCCGGAGATGAAACTTTCCGACATGAGGAAATCGCTGCCGAAGACCTGGCAGTCGCCGACGATGTCGCCGAAATGTTCCGACGAGACGAAATACGGCGTCGTCGACAAGGTCGTCGCCGCCCTCAAGGAGCGGCGCGAGATCATCGGCCAGAAAGTGCGCGACGTCGTCACCGTGAACGGCGTCAGGATCACCGCTGCGGACGGCACCTGGGGATTGATCCGCGCCTCGTCGAACAAGCCCGAGCTTGTCGTCGTCGTCGAAAGCCCGGCTTCGGAGGCGAACATGTGCGCGATGTTCGCCGAACTCGACGCGGTCTTGCGCGAACACAAGGAGGTCGGCGCCTATAATCAGAAGATCTGACAAGGTTGGAAAGGACGCTTGACAAACCGTCCCGAGAGCTGTAAAGCAACCTTGTCAGACGGAGGAGCCCATCATGGCGCGCTGGTCATTCCTGTTTTTCGGCGGCGATTTCCGCGAGCCTTTTCTCCGGCGCATGGTCTGGCGCGTCAGCGCCGCCTCGCTGGTCGCGGGTTTTTGCTACGGTTTTTTCGATGTCGGCCTGTCGCCGCCGCCAAAGGCCCCCGCTTACGGCCTCGCCGCGCTCACCTTCGTTTACGCCGCGTTCCTCGCCTATGAGTACTGGCGATATTATCAGCACTCGGATGAAATGGTCCGCCGGACGCTGGTCGCAAGCCTCGCGATCTCCGGCCTTCTGGTGATGGTCTGCGCCGGGCTCTACGGCCTTCTCGACCTCATATTCGACCTTCCTGAGGTCGACATGATCCATGTATTTCTCTTTTCAGCCGTCGCAGCATCGATTGCGTGGTTGATCGCGGCGTGGAAAACCTCGTGAAAAACATCCTTTCCGAGCTTCGCGCAAACCGCGGCTGGAGTCAGGGCGATCTCGCCGCCGAACTTGGGGTGTCGCGGCAGACCGTCAATTCGCTGGAAAAGGGGCGCTATGATCCCTCGCTGCCGCTCGCCTTCAGGATCGCGCGACTGTTCGACCTGCCGATCGAAACAATCTTCCAGGATGGAGTGAAACAATGAGCCTTGACCCCGGAAACCGTCATTACGCCTTCCCGAAATGGGCCGCTCTTCTCGTCATCTTCGCGGCTGGACTGACGATCGGCCGCCTGATCGCCGACCTGCAAGAGAAATTCTTCTAGACCGCCGAACAATCGCCTCAGCAAAGGATCATCGCCGTGAAAACGCCCGTCAGTCTCCTGAAACGACTCCTCCTCACATCGAGCCTCGCCGCCTTCGCGCTTGTCGCCTGTTCGCGCGATGATGCGGCGGCGGTGCCGACGTCGACGCCGACTGAGGACGCGGCCGTCGAAGCAGCTCCGACGGAAACGGGCCCCGCGATGTGGCGACTGGCTGATGACGATTCCGAGATTTTTCTCTTCGGCACCTTCCATATCCTGCCCGCCGACGTCGGTTGGACGACCGCCGCCTTCGACAAGGCGATGGCCGCAACGTCGACTACGATCACGGAAGTCGACACCAAGAGCCCGGCGGCGCAGGCGAAACTGACGGCGCTCGTGCAAGAGCTTGGCCTTAACCCCGCGGGCGTCACGCTGACATCGACGCTCGGGCCGGACCGCGCGGCGCGATTCGCCCGGCTCGCGGGCCAATACGGCCTGCCGATGCAGTCGCTCGAACCCTTGAAACCCTGGCTCGCGATGATCACGCTCTCCGTCGGAGTGATGCAGAAGGAAGGCTTCGAGGCGGCGAGCGGCGCCGAGGAGACAATTCTCGCGCGCGCCTCGCGCGAAGGCGACAAGGTCGCGCATCTTGAATCGGCGGAATACCAGATCCGCGCGCTCGCCAGCCTCGACGAAGCCGAAATTCTCGCCGATTTCGATGCGTCGCTCGAACAATTCGCCGAGTTCAAGGCCTATTCCCAGCGCGTCCTCGGCGCCTGGCAGACCGGCGACGTTGCATCGCTCGAACGCGAAACGCTGGCGCCGATGCGCGACAGCGCGCCCGGCGCGTTCGAAATCCTGATCACGGCGCGCAACCGCAATTGGGCAGACGAAATTGACACGCTGATGCAGGGCGACGACGACTATTTCATCGCGGTCGGCGCCGGGCATCTGATCGGGGAAGACAGCGTCGTCGACATGCTGGCGGAGAAGGGCTACGCGGTCGCGCGCGTTCAATGACGCTCAGCTGAAGACGTCGATGACGAGCGCCGCCGCCGCGATTGCGACATAAGCGCCGAACAGCATCGACAAGATCTCGCCTTTCACGCGATGCGCGAGTTTCGCGCCAATGGGCGCGGAAACGCCGCCGGCGATCGCCATGGCGACGAAGGCCGGGACCTCGACAAATCCGATCGACGCCGGCGGCCGCCCCGCAACGCCAAGACCCGCGATCAGGAATCCGATGACGCCGGGAACCGCGACCGCGA
>JBGSNB010000018.1:0-1544 GCA_041739835.1 Parvularculaceae bacterium
AACAGCTTGGCCGTGAAAAGGACGGTTGCCGCCGCCAGCAGCCCGACGAGCTTCAGCCGGAACATCGTCCGCGATTCCCCCCCGCCGCCGCGGCCGGCCCGCACGAGCACCCAGCCGGCCGCCGCCAACGCAAATACTATCGCAATCGTTCCGAGCAGCATCCGGCGGCCTTCGCAGTGCAGCAAACGCGCACCTTGCCTCAATTGACGGCCAAACGGAACATCGAAGGCGCGGTCCGGAGATTTTCCTTGCCGCCTTGACAGAAAGTCATCCGCGCGCGGCGGATCAGGCGGCGGCCCGTCCGCCTTCGTCCTTAGGTTCGGCCTCCGGCTTGGGCAGGTTCAAGGTCGCGATCAGCGAACGGATTTCCAGCCGCGCGGTCACATGGCTCATCGTCGAGAGCCGAAGCGGCGCGTCCGGCCCGCCAAGGTCGAGCAGCGTCAGCCCCATCGGGAAGAGTTCCCGGTAAATCACCCGGTCGCCGAAACCGCGCGCGAGGCGAAAGCCGATGCGGGTCGATAATTCTTCAAGCCGCTCGCCCATCGCGCGCTTGTTGTTGGCGCGCGTCGCCGACAGCCGATTGCGCATGACGACCCAGTCGATGCCGCCGGGAACGCCGGACATGGCGCGGCGTTTGCGCGCGTTCCAGACCATCTCCGAATAAAGACTTGGTCCAAGCAGCGCGCCGGATTCCGGATCGAGCTTCGCCAGAAGGTCGAAATCGACAAAGCTGTCATTCAGCGGCGTGACGATGGTGTCGGCATGCGCATGGGCCAGTCTCGACAGATGCGTGTCCGCGCCAGGGCAGTCGATGACGAGGAAATGGCAATCCGCAAGAGTCTGCAGCGTGGCAGTGAAATTCTCGGTTTCAGCGCGGCGCGCTTCTTCCCGACTGTCGAGCGCGGAGGGGTCGATCCTTGGATGGACCGGAAAAATCAGGTCGGTCTTTCGTGACGTGGCGAATGCACGCCGGTTTTCCAGATAGCGGGAAAAACTGCGTTGGCGCATGTCGAGGTCGATCGCCGCGACCTTGAAGCCGGCCTTGAGCAGCGCGACGGCGATATGCATGGCGGCTGTGGATTTTCCAGAGCCGCCTTTTTCATTGCCGAGGACGATGACATGCGTCACGCAAGCACCCTTCATTGAGTCTAGGCTCCCCCCAATTGTCGGGCGCCGGATGGAAACCCCAAGTGAGACGGTGATTTCCGGCCGGCCCGCAACCCCCATCCGGGGAGAAAGGCCGATTTCTTGCACGTCGCCGGCAAAAACAGCCGGCTTTCCCTATTTGGACGGCAGGAAAGGTTAATGCTGGGATGATTCGCGCAGCGCTGATCGGGTTTGCCGCCGCCGCGGCGATGCTGGCCGCGCCCGCTCGGGCCGAAATAGTCATATCGCCGCTGCGGCAGGTGCTGACGAAAGACCGCCCGGTCGCCGTCTATGAAATCGCCAACGCGTCCGATCGCATCATCGATGGCCGGGTCGGATGGGTCGACCTATCCGCGATCGAGACCGGCTACAAGGATGCCGCGCCGGCCGCGCGCGCG
>JBGSNB010000036.1:0-2648 GCA_041739835.1 Parvularculaceae bacterium
CGGCGTCGGCAATTGCGCGCCGAGCAGCGAGGCCGCCGCGTAATTCTCCGCCGACCCGAAATCGAGCCCTTCGCCGCCGGCGCAGGCGGCGGTGAGGAAGGCGGCGGCGATTATGGGAAGACGCATGCGGGGACCCTCGACGGCGATGTGGCAAGGAATTCTTAACCCCTGGCGCCGGCACCCGCAAACCCGATCGGACCGCAAGCGAAATTTTTACGGTTAGCGGTCCATGATCGCCGCCGGCTGAGGGAATTCCGATTTATGGCGGTTCAAACGGGGAACGTCTCGCGTCTCAAGCAGCTGATTGAGGTGGCGCGCGAAGGCTCGACGGAACGGCGCGCCGATCTGCTGCGCGAGATCACCGATGTCTTCATGGCGGCGCCCGACCGCTACACCTCGACCGAGATGCAGCATTTCGACGTGATTTTGTCGAAGGTGACGGAATCGGTCGAGATCGCGCTGCGCGTCGAGATCTCCGAAAAGCTCGCCGACACGCCGAACGCGCCGCGCAATCTGGTGCGCCAGCTCGCGCATGACGAGATCACCGTCGCGCAGCCGATCCTCGAGCGCAGCGCCGCACTCACCGAAGAGGACCTGATCCGCGTCATTCGTCAGCGCACGCAAGATCACATGAAGGCGATCTCGCGCCGGCGCGAGGTGCCTGAAACCGTCGCCGCCGAGCTGGTCGAACGCGGCGACAAGGATGTTCTGGTCGCGCTCGCGGAAAACCAGGGCGCGCGTTTCACCGGCGAGACGATGACGCGCCTCGTCGAACATTCGCGCACGCTCGCCGAATTGCAGCAGCCGCTGACCGAGCGCTACGACCTGCCGCCGAACCTCCTGACGCAGATGTATTTCTTCGTGTCGTCGGCGCTGAAGCGCGAGATCCTGAAGCGCTCGGACCTGCTCGACCCCGCGCTGATCGACGAAGCGATCGAGGGCAACCGCGCGAAGATCCTGAAAAACGCCGTCGACAGCGCCAACAGCGACGTCGCCGCCGCGCGCAAATTCGTCGAGGACAAGATCCGGGCGGGGCTATTGAACGAAACGCTGCTGAAAGACCTTGTCGACAATCGCCGCTCGACCGAGTTCCTGCTCGCTTTCGCGCATCATGTCGGCGTCGATTCCTCGACGGCGCAGCGCATCATGCAGGACAAGTCGTTCGAATCGCTGGCGATCGCCTGCCGGGCCGCCGGCTTTGAGCGCTCGACCTTCGCCAAGATCGTTTTCGGGCTGCAACGCGGCGACGAAGAACAGCAAAAGGCGCTGCGCATCCTCGATCTCTATCTGAAGGTGCCGCAGGAGGCCGCCGAGCGCGTCATGCGATTCTGGCGGGTGCGGACGGAAGCGGCGGCCGCCCCGGAAAAATCCAAAGCAAAAGGCATCCACGCCATCGCCGACCGTCTCGCGGCGCGGCGGTGATCTGGCGACGTCCCGGCTCCACCCGCGAAAAAAAGGCGCCGGATCATCTCCGGCGCCTGTTTCTCATTTGAAGCGAAATCGCTTTCAGCGCTTACGCATAGACGCGAATGTCGGCGCGGCGCGAGCAATAGCGCGCGGCGATCGAGCGCAGCTGCCCATAAGGCACATATCGCGCATCCGGTCCGCGCGCCGTCACCGTGCACACGATGTTCGAGCCGCGACGGCCGCCATAGGCCTCTTCGACGAGGACCGCGTCGGCGCGATAGCCGCGAAGGCGGATGACGTCGCGATTGATGACCCGCCCATGATCGCGATAGCCGCGCTGATCATAATAGGGACGCTTGTAGTAGCTGCCGCCGCGATCGTAATAGCCGCCATTGCCGAAATTCAGCGAGATCGAGAATTCCGGATCGCCATTGTAATAGCGATCCTTGGGGTAATAGCTGTAATAGTCGCGATGGTGATAGCGGTGGTCGTGATCGACGTCGCAGCGATCCGGCCGCGCATTCGCATAACGCCGGCCATCATAGCGCCGGTCGTCATAGCGCCGGTCGCCGCGCCGGTCGTCATAGCGATGGTCGCCGCGGCGATCATCGTCATCGTCATAGCGATGTTCGCGGCGATCGCGGTCGCGGTGGTCATCATCGTCGGCGGACGCCGCCGACAAGCCGAGCGCGCTGAGCCCAACCAGCAACGCCGCCGCCGTCTTCATCAAGGTCTTCATTCTGGCCTCCGAGCCTTTTGCCCCAGTCTGGGTTGCCCGAGGCGATATCTGGCGTCGGATTGAGGCGGAATTAGAGGCGGGGAAGTCCGCTTTGCGCCACAATTATACGGTGTAACATCACGTCCTCTGGAGACCAGCCGGGAAATGGCGCAGGAAGGGCGAATGATTCCGACTCCAGCCTCCGCCGACCGGAAAGACGCGCTGAAGCGAGCGCTGAGATTCGGCGCGGTCGCCTCGGCGTTGCTGGCGGCGTTGGTCATCGGTCTTGCGCTGGCGACACGGCTCGAAGTGTTCGGCGCCGGTTTTCATGTGAATTTCGCGCTGATTCTCGGGGTCGCCGGCACCATCCTGCTCGGCGTCGGGCTGATGGCGCTGTCCTTCTATTCGGAACGCTCCGGCGCCGATGACGCGGTTCTGGGCATGAGGGATGACGATCCAACGCGGCCGACGGGCGCGTCAGATCCAGCCGCCCGCCCGGAGTGACGCCGCCTTGGCGCGCGCC
>JBGSNB010000422.1:0-2981 GCA_041739835.1 Parvularculaceae bacterium
GCTCGGCGCGGGGCTCCCGCAATCGGCGGGCTGCGTCACGCTCAACAAGGTCTGCGGCTCCGGCATGAAGGCGGCGATGATCGCCTATGATTCGATCGCGGCGGGCACGAACGACATCGTCATCGCCGGCGGCATGGAATCGATGACGAACGCGCCGCATCTCCTGCCGACCGGCCGCACCGGCATCAAATACGGACACGGAGAAATCCTCGACCACATGGCCTATGACGGGCTTGAGGACGCCTACAGGAAGCGCACCTCGATGGGGATATTCGCCGAGATGTGCGCGCGCGAGCACCAATTCTCGCGCGCAGCGCAGGATGAATTCTCGATGCGTTCGGTGACGCGCGCGCAAGCCGCCATCAAAAACGGATCGTTCACGGACGAAATCGCCGCCTATGAGGTCGCCGGCCGCAAGGGGCCGGTCATGGTGTCCGATGACGAAAAACCCGGCACGGTCGATGCCGCGAAAATCCCGACGCTCCGCGCCGCTTTCGAGAAGGACGGCACGGTGACGGCGGGGTCTTCTTCCGCGATTTCCGACGGCGCGGCGGCGCTGGTCATCGCGCGCGCGTCGAAAGCGCAAAAGCCGCTCGCCCGCATCCTTGGCCACGCGACGCATTCGCAGGCGCCTGAATGGTTCACGACGGCTCCTGTCGGCTCGATTGCAAAGCTGCTGGAAAAAATCGGCTGGAGCGCCAAAGACGTCGATCTCTTCGAGATCAACGAAGCCTTTGCGGTCGTCCCGATGGCGGCGATGAAGGAATTGAAACTGCCGGCCGAGAAAGTGAACATCCATGGCGGCGCGATCGCGCTCGGCCACCCGATCGGCTGCTCCGGCGCGCGCCTCATCGTGACGCTGGTCAACGCCTTGCAACAAACCGGCGGCAAGCGCGGCGTCGCCAGCCTCTGCATCGGCGGCGGCGAAGCGACGAGCCTCGCGGTCGAGCTGGTTTAGACTGACGGGCCGCGCAAGTTTGCGCCGGCGCCGATCTTTTTTTTGGGGGAATGCCATGAAACCACGCTCGACGGTCCTTTATCCCGTCCTTTTCCTTGCAGCCGCGAGCATGCCGGCGTCAGCCGCTCCTGACGGGAATGCGCGCGAAGTCGTCCTTGCGGCTCCGGGAGAGTTCGAGCCGCAGGATTACATCTGGTTGTCATGGCGTAATGAAATATTCCTCGGCGGCGGTCGGCCCTTTGCGGCGACAGCGCTCGATGTCATCAAGGCGATCACGCCGCATGTGAAGGTGCGGCTTCTCTATTCCGATGAGACGCCGCCTTATACGCTCGACCCCGCAAAGGCGCAGCGATCGACGCCTGAAGCGGCGAAATCGCAAATTCTGGCCGAACTGACGCAAGCCGGCGTCGATGTTTCGCGCGTGGACCTTCGCTACACGCCCCGCGTTTTCGGCGCGATTCAGGATCCCGGTCCGTTCTTTCTGAGAGACGCTGGCGGCAAGCTCCGCATCGCGGACTATGCTTTTCAGCATCCGGATCCGAGCGTGGAGGCGTTTGACCGGGCGATCGCCGCTGATCTCGGACTTGCGACTGTTCGCTCGTCCCTCGTCAGCGAGGGCGGCGCACGCCAGTCAAACGGGAATGGCGTCCTGCTTTTAGTGAAGAAGGTCGAACTCGATCGAAATCCGGGGCTCGCGCTCGATGAGATCGAACGCGAGCACCTCAGGGTTCACGGTGCGAAAAAAGTCATCTGGCTGGAGGAGGGACCCGCCGATGAAGAGTGGGGGCGTCTTCCCGACGGGAAGTGGGGAGTTGGGACAGGCGGCCATGTCGATGTGTTTGCGCGCTTTGCGGATGAGCGCACGGTGCTTCTGGCAAAAGTTTCTCGGCGGCAGCGCAAGTCCTTTCCTATTCTTGCGGAAACCCATGACCGGATGGAGCGCAATTTCGAAATCCTGAAAGCTGCGCGCGATCAGGACGGCGAACCTTTTCGCATTCTTCGCGTCCCCGTTCCTGACCCGAAGATTGCGCGCGCCGAATATGACAAGCTCTCCGTCGACGAGAGATACTGGTTTGAAGGCGCCGCGCCGCGCGACATTGTCGAATACTATCTTCCTGCCGGCTATTTGAATTTCATCATTGCGAACGACGTCATCGTGACTGCTCGCCTCGCCAGCGACGGTCAGAAATCGCGGCGACGTATCGACAAGTTGGCCAAGAGCGCCCTTGAGGAAGCGTTTCCCGGTCGGACGATTGTTCAAATCGACACTACGCCGCTCCTGCATGACGGCGGCGGCTTGCATTGTCACTCGCGCAACCAGCCTTTCGCCGAGCCGCAGCCCATTCCCGCGAAGTGGCGCGCCGAATGATCAAGTCCAGTGTGAGCCCCCGCAGTCGCTGCGCGACAGCTCCCCGTCAAGGACGGGAAAGCAGAGGGCGGGCGAAAACGCGCCGCCTTTTTCCCTGTTTTCGAGAAAATCCGCTAACTGACGGATTTCAAAAACGAAAATAAATCCGTCCTACACCTTGCGTTTGGCTTTATGATGTCCTCGTCGGCTCAATCTGGCCAAAGAGGATGTGATGACAACGGATTTGCATTGCTACGACACAAGAACGCGCCTTGCCGCCGCTGCGCGCTCTGGAAAAGGCGCCCCAATCCGCGCGGCGAAAGGGCGCCTTTTCCGGCTGGACCCGGCGCACGAGCTCAAAAAACACCAGGACGGCGGCGACCGAAAGGCGCCTCAATTCGGAGGGCGGTCATGACCAGCTTCGCCACCAAGTCGGCGGCGCGCCGGTTTTCAAGCGTCCTCAAGGAAGCCGACCGGGCGCCCGTCTTCATCGAGCGCCACAAGCGACCGCGCGCCGTCGTCGTTTCGATCCGGCGCTTTCGCCTTTATGAAAAGCTGCTGGCCCAACTGCTCGACGAAGCCGCGGCGGAGTCGCTCGAAAGCGCGCTCGAAATGACCCGTCAGGGGCGGCTCGGCCTCGCGCGACGCGCCTGCAAGGACGCCGCTCTTCTGGGC
>JBGSNB010000101.1:0-3341 GCA_041739835.1 Parvularculaceae bacterium
CGCGCGCCCAGCGTCGGCATCGCCTCGGCGCGATTGATCAGCCGCGCCATCGGCGCCAGCGCATAGACGATGAGCGCGAGCAGCAGCGTCAGCGCCGAACCGGCGCCCCATAGCGCCGGCGCGACGATCTTCTTTTCATCCTCGGCGGCGCGCGCGGCAAAGCGCGTCAGCGCTTCGGTCTGATAGAGGCGCCCCGAGAATTTCGGCGCCTTCATGTCTGCGGCGCAGGAAATATCGACTTCCGCCTTCGGCGCGTCGAAAAATTTCGTCAGGAAATCGCCGGCGCATTTGACGGAGCGCGTCGGCCCGTGTCCCGCAAAGGGAAATTCGACATAGGTTCCGTTGGCGAAGCCCGGCAGGATCGCTTTTGCAAGCGGCGGCGGCGTGATCGGGTCCATTTCGCCATTGGCGATGACGGTCGGCAAGTCGGTGACGACCGGCGCGAAATCCGTCTCGTTGCGCGGCGCCATGCCGTAGCGTTTGCAGAGCCCCGCGATCTCGTTGATCATCGCCGGCGACGGCATCATGCTCGCCAGCACCGGATGATCCGCCTGATCGGCCGCCAGCGCGTCGTGCAGCTGGCCCCACCAGCCGTCATTGCAGGCGATGGCGTTGTACATGCCCTGGCTGATCGCAAAGCCGCCGCCGGCGCCGCCGGCCGACAACAGTCGGAAGCTGTCATAATCGGCCTTTTCAACCTTGCGCGCCAAGGCGTCGATCAGGGCCGGCAGCGTCGCATAGGTGTCCTGTTCATAGAGGGATGAAAACGGCACGCCGCCGATGATGTCCTGAAAGAACCAGGCCTTGCCGGCCGGAAACAACTCCGTGTCGATCGCGTCGATCTCAATCGGCGTTTCCTTGACCTTGTTCATCGCGGTCTTGAGCCGCGCCTGGAAATCCGGAAAGGCGCGCTTGCACGTCGAATTCCCGGCGCACGCTTTTTCGAGGAGATCGAGATCGCGCTGATAATGCTGTCCGATCCGCTGGAAATGCGCGCCGGGAATAATCGGCACGATGGCGTCGAGAACGACGGCCCGAATGCCCTTGGGATCCTGCTTGATATAGGCTTGGCCGAGGATCGAGCCGTAGGAAATTCCCCAGACATTCCAAGTGTCGTGTCCGAGCGCGCGGCGAAGCGCCTCCACATCGCGGGCGTTTTCAATCGTGTTGTAACCCGAAAGATCGACGCGCGCCGCTCTCGCCGCCGCAAAGCAGCTCTCCATCGCGGCGAACTGACCCCGCTGATATCCGTTCCAGTCCGGCTTGTTCGAGGCGGCGGGATCGAAGAGCGCGTATTTCGGACAGAAATCCTCCGAGAAGCCGATGCCGCGCTGTTCGAGGATATAAAGATCGCGCACGTCGCGCACGCCATGATCGACAAAGCGCTTCACATAGCCGACCGCCTGCGCGCCCGGCCCGCCGGTCAGATAGATGACCGGGTCCGCGCGCTTTTCCCACGCGCCCTTTTTCTTGTCGTCCCATTTGTCCGGCTTGCGCGCATGCAGCTTGACGAAATGCAGCTTGATCTGGCGCGAGCGCGATTTCTCGCGATTTTCCGGGACGGCGAGCAGGCCGCAGGAGACTTCGCCCGGCTTGTATTTCACCTCGTCCTTGAACGGGCAGGCGATCGTCTCGACCGTGAACTTGTCGCGCGCGAAATAATCAGCGGCGGCGCCGTCGACTTCTGCACCGACATCGGCATCCGGCGCCGCATCGTCTTGCGCAAGCGCCGGCGCCAGTGAAAAAAGCAAACCTGCCGCCCAAATGATTGCGCGCTTCATATTGCACCCCCCGCTCGCCGGCTCATCGCCCGCTGAGGCTATCAGATCAGCTGAACGCCGCCAACAACAGGCGGGCCTTGGGTGGACGAGACAAGAACGGCGGCCTTGCGGCCGCCGCTTGCTTTTCCGGTGACCGGACCGCGCTTCGCCTACGTCTTCTTCAGATCGAAGCGGTCATTGTTCATGACTTTCGTCCAGGCGGCGACGAAGTCGTTGAGGAAGGCGCCTTGCGCGCCGTCATAGGCGTAGGTCTCGACCACCGCGCGCAGCTCCGCGTTCGAGCCGAAGACGAGATCGGCCTCGGTTGCGGTCCATTTGACTTTACCGCTGGCCCGGTCGCGGCCTTCGTAGAGATATTTCGCGCCGTCGACCGGCTTCCACACCGTCGACATGTCGAGGATGTTCACGAAGAAATCATTGGTGAGCGTTTCCGGCCGCGCCGTAAAGACGCCATGCTTCGCGCCGCCGGCATTGGCGCCGAGCGCGCGCATGCCGCCGACGAGGACGGTCATTTCCGGCACGGTGAGGCCGAGCGTATCGGCCTTTTCGACAAGGGCGTCAGCAGGAGAGCGTCCTGCGTCAGCCGTGTAGTAATTGCGGAACCCGTCGGCGGCGGGCTTCAGCACGTCGAAGGACGCGATGTCCGTCTGCGCGGGCGAGGCGTCCGTGCGGCCGGGATTGAACGGCACGACGATCGTCGCGCCGGCGTCCTTCGCCGCTTTCTCAATCGCCGCGACGCCGCCGAGCACGATGAGATCGGCGAGCGAGATTTTCCGGCCGCCGGCTGCGCCCGCGTTGAACGCCGTCTGGATTTCCGTCAGCTTGCTGACGACCTTGGCGAGTTCGACCGGATCGTTCGCGGCCCAGTCTTTTTGCGGCGCGAGGCGATCGCGCGCGCCGTTGGCGCCGCCGCGCAGATCGGTGTCGCGATAGCTCGACGCCGACGCCCATGCGGCGCGCATCAGTTCGGATACAGACAATCCGGAGGCGAGGATCCGGGCCTTCAACGCCGCAACATCCGCGGCGTTGACGAGCGGGTGATCGACCGCCGGAACCGGATCTTGCCAGATGAGGTTTTCCGCCGGGATTTCGGCGCCGACATAGCGCGCTCTCGGTCCCATGTCGCGATGCGTCAGCTTGAACCAGGCCTTCGCGAAGGCGCGCTCGAATTCCTCGGGGTTGTCTTTGAAGCGCCGGGAGATCTTGTCGTAGGCGGGATCGAACCTCAGCGAGAGATCGGTCGTCAGCATGATCGGCGCATGGCGCTTTGTCGGGTCATGCGCGTCCGGAACGAGATTGGCCGCCGCCTCTTCGGTCGGAATCCACTGCGTCGCGCCGGCCGGGCTCTTTGTCTGCTTCCACTCGAATGCATAGAGGTTTTCGAGGAATTGCATGGTGAACGCGGTCGGGCTCGACGTCCACGCGCCTTCAAGGCCGCTGGTGATGGTGTCAACGCCCTTGCCGGTCGCGCATTTGCTGGTCCAGCCGAACCCTTGCGCCGCAACGCCTTCCGCCGCCGGTTCGCGGCCGACGCAATCGGCGGGTTTGGCCGCGCCATGC
>JBGSNB010000128.1:0-1618 GCA_041739835.1 Parvularculaceae bacterium
AAAAAGCGGCGCCCGCGGCCGCGTCGGGCGCGAGGTCGGCGCCGCCGACAAGTTGAAGGAGAATGTTAACCGTTTTCGCCGGCTCGGCGGTTCCAGGAGACATGCAATCATACAACCGCAGATAACTTATTATTCAGTTACTGCAACTATGGATGGAAAACGACGAGAACAGGAAAATCGACAGATGCGGACGGAATTCACCCCGGCGGCGACGGCCCTGTCGTCGCCCCAGACAAAGGAGATGCGCGCCGACAAGGCGCGCGAAACGGCGCTGGCGTTCGAGGCGGCGTTCGTCGCGGAAATGCTGTCGCATGCCGGATTTGAAAAAGCGCTGGCGTCCGATTCCGGGGTCGGCGGCGAGGCGATGACGGGATTTCTCGTCGAGGCTCTCGCCGGAAAAATCCTCGAGCGCGGCGGCTTCGGTGTCGCCGAGCTGATCATGCGTAGGCTGAGCAATGAGGCGGAAAATGTCGATTGACGAGATTCGGCGCGCCTTGCGCGAATTGGCGAGCGTGCTCGAGCGGGAGGCGCGGGAAGCGCGCCTGCGCAATTTCGAACGCCTGTCCGCGCTGTTGCGGCGCAAGGAGCGCTTGATCGAAATCTGCGAGCAGGCCTTCGCCGACGCCGCTTTCGGCGTCGAGGCGCGCGCCTTGATGAGTGAGTTCGAGGCGGTGCGGCGCAAAGCGGAAGAAAACGCGACAACCCTCGTCGCGATCCGCAAGGGCTTTGACGACGCGCGCGCGCGCCTCGAAGCGCTGCATCAGGCGGATGCGAAGACCGGCCTTTATTCGCCGCTTGGGGGCGAAATCCGCGACCGCGCGGCGCCAGCGCATGAACGGCAGGTTTGATCCGATTTCTGTTAACTTGTTCTTATCGCATAAGTTGTACTACTGATCATGGCGCTACCTAAAATTGCGCCGGCGACGACGCCAGAACGGCGCGCCGCGGGCCTTGCGGTCCAAAGACGCCGGCGAAACGCCGGCGGCCGGCATATCGTCACGAGGTCGGAATTGTTCGAGTTCAGCAAAGCGTGAAACCTCTGAAAGGAAAAACCCTGTGAACAGCATTCTGACCAACAACAGCGCCAACACCGCGCTGCAAAATCTCCGGCTCGTCAACAAGAACCTGTCGATGGTTCAAGAACAGATTTCGACCGGCAAGAAAATCGGCAATGCGAAAGACAACGCCTCGATCTTCGCGATCTCGACCGTCATCAAGTCCGACATCGAGGGTTTCAAGAAGATTTCGGACTCGCTCAATCTCGGCTCCTCGACCGTCGCCGTCGCGAGAGGCGCGGCCGAACAGGTGACGAGCCTTCTCAACACCGTGAAGGGCCTCATCGTTCAGGCGCAGGAATCAAACGTCGATCGCGGCAAGATCCAGACCGACATTTTGCAGCTCCGCAACCAGATCAACACGATCGTCGGCGCCGCGCAGTTCAACGGCCTCAATCTCGTCAGCGGCACGGGCAGCGTCAACTTCCTCGCTTCGCTCGACCGCGATTCGTCCGGCAACGTGACGGCGAGCCAGATCAACGTCGCACGGCAGAGCCTTGAGACCGCGGCGGGAACGGCGGTCGCCGGCCTCGCTTCGACGACGACGGGCGTCAACGGCGCCG
>JBGSNB010000182.1:0-2067 GCA_041739835.1 Parvularculaceae bacterium
GCTGACCGAGGGCGAGGTGCGGACCTTGCGCGGCGTCGTCAAGGCGCTGACAAAACCGCGCGGCGAGGACTGACCGGACGGACAAAGCGCGCTAGACTCGCGCCGCGCGGAGGGAGCCTGTTCCATGAAACTCAAACTGACGGCGCTGGCGGCGCTCTTGTTTCTCGCCGCCTGCGCCGAGCGTTACGACGCCATCGTCAAGGGCGGAACCGTCTATGACGGAACCGGCGCGCCGGGCGTCGTCGCCGATGTCGGGATCAGGGGCGAGCATATCGCCGCGATCGGCGATCTCGGCGACGCGAAGGCGGACAAAATCATTGATGCGTCCGGCTTGGCGGTCGCGCCCGGCTTCATCAACATGCTGTCCTGGGCGAACGAGTCGCTGATCAAGGACGGGCGCGGCGAAAGCGACTTGCGGCAGGGCGTGACGCTGGAGGTCATGGGCGAGGGCTCTTCGATGGGGCCGCTCAATGACGCGATGAAGGAAGAAGCCCTCGAGCGACAGGGCGACATCAAATATCCGATCGAATGGACGACGCTTGGCGACTATCTGGGCTTCCTCGAACAAAGGGGCGTCTCGCCCAATGTTGCGTCCTATGTCGGCGCGACGACCGTGCGCGGTCATGAACTCGGTTATGAGGACCGCGCGCCGACGGCCGAAGAACTGACGCGGATGCAGGACCTCGTGCGAGCGGCGATGCGCGAGGGCGCGCTTGGCGTCGGCTCGTCGCTGATCTACGCGCCGGCCTTTTATGCGGATACGGACGAACTGATCGCGCTGACGAAGGCGGCGGCGGAAACCGGCGGCGGATACATTTCACACATGCGCTCGGAAGGGGATCGCTATCTCGAAGCGATCGACGAGGTTATCAGGATCGCGCGCGAAGCGGGGACGCGCGCGCAGGTCTATCATCTCAAACCTGCCGGCGCCGCGAACTGGGCGAAATCGGCCGAGGGGCTCGAAAAACTCGATGCGGCGCGTGCGGCGGGAGTCGATGTCAGCGCCGACATCTACACCTATGCGGCCGGGGCGACCGGACTTGACGCGGCGATGCCGCCTTGGGCGCAGGAGGGCGGACACGACGCCTGGGTCGCGCGGCTCAAGGATCCCTCGATCCGTGCGCGCATCATCGCGGAAATGCGCGCGCCGGCGGAGGGGTGGGAAAACCTCTACCAGCTCGCCGGCGGCGCGGAAAATGTCCTGCTGATCGGCTTTAAGAACGACACGCTGAAACCGCTGACCGGAAAGACGCTCGCCGAAGTCGCCGCAATGCGCCAGACGAGCCCGGAAGACACGATGATTGACCTCGTCATCGAGGACGACAGTCGCGTTGGAACCGCCTATTTCCTGATGTCGGAGGAGAACATCCGGCGCAATATCGCCTGGCCGCATACGATGTTCGGATCGGACTCGGGCGCTTATTCGCCGGAGGGCGTGTTCATCCTCTCGAATACGCATCCGCGCGCCTATGGCAATTTCGCCCGGCTGTTCGCGAAATATGTGCGCGAGGAAAAAGTCATCACGGTCGAGGAGGCGGTGAGGCGCCTTACTTCGCTGCCGGCCGATCACCTGCGCCTTCGCGAGCGCGGGCGCCTCGCCGCCGGCTATTTCGCCGACGTCGTCGTCTTCGACCCGGCGACCATCCAGGATCACGCAACCTTCGACAAGCCGCACCAGCTTTCAACCGGTGTCCGGGATGTCTTCGTCAACGGCGTTCTGACGGTTGAGAACGAGGCGCATACCGGCGCGAAGGCCGGCCGCGTCGTGCGCGGTCCGGGCTGGACCGGATGGGACAAGGCGGACTGACGCGCATGACAATTGAAAAAATCGAACGCGCGGCGGACCTGTCTGCGCACCGGTTCCGGTACTTTGACTTCCTGATGGCGGCGACCTGCGTCATCGTCGTCTGCTCGAATATCATCGGCGCCGGCAAGGTCGCGAGCCTCGCCGGCTATTCCTTCGGCGCCGGGATCCTGTTTTTCCCGCTGTCCTATGTCGCCGGCGACGTTCTGACCGAGGTCTACGGCTATGCGCGGTCGCGGAAGGTGGTGTGGGCCGGCTTTGGG
>JBGSNB010000184.1:0-4154 GCA_041739835.1 Parvularculaceae bacterium
TGGCGGTCGCCGCGCGCCGGCTGACCAGCCTGTCGATCCTGCGTTCTTATGCGAGCCTTTACGATCCCGGCTTCTGGACGGTGCGCGCGTCAAGGTCGCCCCAGAAGGCGGACCGGCAAGCGCCGCTTCTTGTCGCCGATCGCCTGTCGCACCGCTCGCTTGACGTCAGCCTCGACCGGCTGGCAAATTTTCTCTCGGTCGATCGCCAGAAATTCGACGCGGCCTGCCGACTGCTCGGCGAAGGGGAGTGCGCCGACGACGCCTTCGCGGCGGACCTTTACGTGCTCCATGCGATCCGCATGGCGCTGATCGCCGACGGCTTCGCCCTTGTCGCGTCAACGCCGCCCTTCTCGCCGCGTCATGAGATGACGCGCGACACGCTGATCGACCTGGCGCTTGACCTGCGCTTTGCGGAAGTCGCCGGCTATATCGACGAGATCTTCCCGGAGTCGACCGCCGCGCCGCCCGCCTTTTCGCAACTCGACGAAGCTGCGGTGCCGCAGTCGGACTCAGGCGGCTATCCGCAGATCCGGCGCGCCATTGCAGAGCCCTTGCGTCGGCTCGACCGGACGATCAAGGAAATCACTGTCGGGATTTCGCATTTCTATGACGCGTTCGGATAGGATTTCGACGCGGCGAGCTGCTCATAGAAATGCCGGCGGCAGAGCGGCGTGTAGCGTTCATTGCCGCCGATTTCGATGCTCGCGCCTTCGGCGATCGCCCTCCCCGACCGGTCGATCCGGAGATTCATGATCGCCTTGCGTCCGCAATGGCAGATCGTTTTCAATTCGCGGATCTCGTCGGCGATGGCGAGCAGGCGCTCGCTGCCCGCAAAGAGATCGCCGCGGAAATCCGTCCTGAGCCCAAAGCACAGGATCGGCACATTCAGATAATCGACTGCCCGCGCCAGTTGCATCACCTGATCCGCGGACAGGAATTGCGCCTCGTCGACAAAAACGCAATTGACGCCCTCGATTGCCAGCGATCCGGCGATTTCGGCGTAAAGGTCCGTCTGCGCGTCGAAGGAGCGCGCTTCCTCCTTGAGGCCGATCCGCGACGAGACGACGCCGGCGCCGGAGCGCTGATCGATCGACGCGGTGAACAGCAGCGTCTTCATGCCGCGCTCGCGATAATTGAAGCTCGCCTGCAAGAGCGTCGTCGATTTCCCCGCGTTCATGGCGGCGTAGTTGAAATAAAGTTTCGCCACCGGTCACAGTCCCTCCGGCAAGACGCCCTCGAACTCGAGTTCGTAGGGACCCGTCATGATCACATGATCGTCGTCGCGCCATTCGATCGCAAGAATGCCGCCGTCGAGTTCGACCGTCGCCTTGCGCTCGGTGAGCCGGCGCCGGCTGGCGGCGACCAGCGCAGCGCAGGCCGCAGTGCCGCAGGCCTTGGTGATGCCGACGCCCCTCTCCCATACCCGTAGACGGATGAAGTGCCTTCCGCGCACTTCCGCGACCGAGACATTGGCGCGTTCCAGGAACATCGGGTGGTTCTCGATCATCGGGCCGAATTTGTCGAGCGCTTGCGCCTCGGCGTTCTCGACAAAGAAAACGCAATGCGGATTGCCCATATTGACGGCCGACGGACCCCACAGCACCGGCTTGTCGATGGGGCCGAGCTTGATATCGACGAAGCGCGTATCCTGCGTCTCCTCGGCAAGCGGGATCTGCTTCCAGTGAAACTTCGGCGTTCCCATATCGACCGAGATGCGGCCGGCGCCGACGCGCTCGGCGGAAATCTCGCCGGACATGGTTTCGAACGCGACGCCCGCCTCGCCTGATTCCTCCATCAAGATCGCGCCGACGCATCGCGCCGCGTTTCCGCAGGCGCCGACCTCTGAGCCGTCGGCGTTCCACACGCCCATGAACGGCCCGCCGCGATCCTCGATGGTGATGACCTGATCGCAGCCGACGCCGGTCTTGCGGTCGGCGATCATGCGCGCGGCGTCCTCGGTCATGCGGGTCCTGACGCCGCGAAGATCGATCACGACAAAGTCGTTGCCGAGGCCGTTCATCTTCCTGAAGGGCATGCCGGAAAGGCTCATTCCGCCGTCGCCTCGTCTCGCGCGGGATGCGATCGCGCATCTTTCGCTCTCGCCTCAAACTGGCGAGACGCGGGCGCTTGTTCAAGGCCCAATTCCTGAAGCGCGGCGGCCCGGCGCGACTTCGCCTCGAAGCTGAGGCCGTGGTCCGTCTTCTCCCAGAATGACGGGCGCGTCATCAGCTGGAGCAGCGCGCGCCAGGCGGCGACCGACATCATCAGCCAGTAGACGGGGGTCAGCAGGGCGGCGGGGCTTATCTCGCCCAGCCCTCTTCGCAACGGCGCGTAGGCCGCGAGCGCCAGAAACGCCAGATTGCCGACGACCAGCGACGCCGCATTCAACCACCGGAGCGCCGGCGGCAAGGCAGCCGTCAGCGACACGCCCGACGCCCACTCGGCGACCAGCGCCGCCGCAAGCGGAAGATTCAGCAACGCCGCGATGGCGGCGCCGCCGACAAACAAATCGACCGACAACACGGTCCGCCAGTCGCGCGACCAGCGGCGGCTCCTGTGGACGATCCATGTCTGCATGAAGCCCTTTATCCAGCGAGACCGCTGGCGCATCCAGTTGCCGCTTCGACAATTGGCTTCCTCGTAAGTCGTCGAGTCGATGACAGCGGTGCGAAACCCGCGCTCGGCGAGTCGCAATCCGAGGTCGGCGTCTTCCGTGACATTGTAAGGGTCCCACCCGCCGATTTCGGCCAGAACATTGGTCCTGAAAATATTTGAAGTGCCGCCAAGCGGCACCGGCGCGCCAAGGCGGTCGAGCGCCGGCAGCAAATGATCGAACCACAGGCAATATTCGAGCGTGAAGAGCCGCGTCAGCCAGGTTTCATCCGGATTGTAGAAATTGAGCTTTGCCTGCACGCAGGCAAGACCGTCGTCGCCGGCGGCGAAGTGCTCCGCCGCCATGCGAAGCTGGTTTTGCTCGGGCTCATCCTCGGCGTCATAGATGACGATCAACTCGCCGCGCGCGCAGGCGAGGCCGTAATTGCAGGCCTTGGGTTTTGTCTGCGGATGCGAGGGCGGGACGATCATCACGTCAAATCGTCGGTCGAGGCCGAGCCGCATGGCCTCCCGATGAGTCTCGTCGTCGCCTGCTTCCAGCAGCAGCTTCACTTCTATCCTGGATTTTGGGTAGTCGAGCCTGTCAATCGCCTGGACAAGGCCAGGGAGCGCATGTGATTCCCGAAACAAGGGCGCGAGGATCGTCACGCTCGGCAGCGCAGCGTCAGGCAAGCGAACCCGCAATGGTTGGGCGGGCTCGCGCGACGCGATCGCCGCCAGCCAGACTCGCGTCGCGGCAATGGCGAGAAACAGGATCGACGCGGCGAGAATTGCATAAGCGACCGCCAATTTCGGCGAGATCAAAAATGCAGCGCCGGCGGCGAGCGCCATTGCCGCCAGATGAAAAGAGCGTACCGGAAAGGTCAGGAATTTCGCGCTGTCCGCCGGCTGGCGCCGAAAGAGACCGTCGGTTGCCTCCTGCGCCAACTCGCCTGCAAACCGGCAGCGGAGAAGCTCGCTGAACTCTGACGGGCTGACCGCCCTGTCCAATGGCGATTGCGCCATACCGACCGTCAGAAATCCGATCGCGCCGTCTGCTCGGGTCCACGGCGCGCGCCCGTCGCGATAATACTTCCTCAGGCGATGGATTTGCTGAAGCGCGGGGTCATGGCCCATTCCCGTTGCCATTCCGCCGCCCTAAAATAACGACCAGACGCCGACAAAGACAGACGTGCCGGGCGCAACGCCCCGCGCCGCAAACTCCTTTTCGCCGCCGGCGACCAG
The DNA here is from genome assembly GCA_041739835.1 of Parvularculaceae bacterium. Lineage (GTDB taxonomy): Bacteria > Pseudomonadota > Alphaproteobacteria > Caulobacterales > Parvularculaceae > Amphiplicatus. The sequence goes on from JBGSNB010000184.1 coordinate 3,838, forward strand.
CGCCCATCGCGATGTCGCGCGCCAGACAATTGAAGCGCGCGACTTGACGACATCGAAGTCATCGCCGCCGGCATCGTGATTGCCAAGCGATAGCTGCGACCTTGCCTCTGCGAGCACTAGCAAGCGCGGCACGGGCTCAATGCCGATCAGGGCGTCAGCGCGGAACTGATCCGCCGCGGCGTCGAACCGGCGCCGATAGGCGACTTCGGTCGTCGCAAAAATCTTGAACGGCGCAATCACGACATCGCGGCCGTGCAGCACCCGGATTTCCGCGTCGGCGTCATGGGCGCCGAAGCCGGCGCGCGCGCCGTCCGCAA
>JBGSNB010000195.1:0-1680 GCA_041739835.1 Parvularculaceae bacterium
GTGCCGCAAGCCGTGCGCGACCGGATGCGGCTCAAGACGCGGCCCGCGACCGCGGCCGAGGGCCGGTTCCGCCTGCGCCCCGACGAGGAACCCGCGTTGATCGAGGCGCTGGCGGACGATCTGAGGCGCCTCAGGGACATCTACGGATTTGACTGCGCGACGGAATGGGGAATTGCGCTATGATGGCGGCGCGGGAAGGGGATGATCGTCGATGATAGAGGCCCTGAAGGCGCTGGTCGTCGTCCTTGCGCTGTCGCTCGGCGCCTTCATCTATGCGCGCATCGCCTTTTCGCAGGTCGTCGAAGCGGCGGCGATCGACCGCTGGCGGAACATCTTTGTCGCGGTCACGGTCGCGGCGTTCCTGCTGCCGAATTTCTGGATCGTCCTGTTCGCGATCGCCGTCCTCGCGGTCACTGTCGGCGCCGCGGAGAAATTCAAGCCGGCGCTCTACATTCTCCTGCTTTTCGCCGTTCCCGCCGTAAGCGCCATCGTGCCGGGTTTCGGCGGCATCCAGAATTTCCTCGCGCTTTATCCGTTCAACGTGCTGACGGTCGTCATCCTGTTTCCGCTGTTGCTGCTCCCCCGCGAAAACAAGGGCGCCGGCGGCGTCGGCGCGCTTGCCGATCTCTGCTTCATCGGCTATTCCGCGCTCGTGCTGGCGCTGTCCTTCCGGGACACGTCGATGACGGACGGCATTCGTCAGTCGACGGCCTATGCGCTCACCGCCTTCGGCCCCTATCTCGTCTTCAGCCGGGTCAACTGGACGCTCGAGCGGCTGAAGCTGGCGACGCTCGCCTTTGTCATTCCTTTCGTCGCCTTTGCGGGGGTCGCCGCCGCCGAGGTCGTGCTCGGATGGCACGTGTACCGGACGCCCGTCGACCACTGGAATGTCGGATTTTTCTCGCGCTATCTCGAACGCTCGGGATACCTGCGCGCCTATGGCTCGGTGTTCGGCCCGATCAGCTTCGGCCTGTTCATGGCGATCGCGTTGGCGCTGCTGCCGGCGCTGGTCAGTTCGGCGAAAAGGAAGTTCTGGCCGCAACTCGCCTTTGCGCCGCTTGCGGTCGGCCTCATCGCGTCCTTCTCGCGCGGCCCATGGGTCGGCGCGGCGCTGGCCATGATCGCGATCGTCATGACCAGTGACCGGCCGCTCCGCAACATGGTGCGGCTGGGGCTTGTCGGCCTTGCAGGTTTCGCGGTGCTGATGGTGACGCCGATCGGCGACGATCTCGTCGCGATGCTGCCCTTTGTCGGGGACGTCGAGGAAACGACCATCGACTACCGCGAGCGTCTCTTCGATGTCGGTTGGGGGGTCGCGATGCAAAATCCGGTGTTCGGATCCGAGACCTATCTCGATACGCCGCAAATGCAGTCGTTGACGCAAGGTCAGGGCATCATTGATCTTGTGAATTCCTATCTGCACGTCGTGCTCGAAACCGGACTGGTCGGCCTTGCGCTATTTGTCGGCGTCAGCGGCTTCTCGCTTTTTGCCATGCTGCGGGCGATCGGCGACGCGCGGCGCATCGACCCCGAGCTCGCCGCCTATTGCCAGTCCTGGTTCGCCGCGCTGCTCGGTCTCATGCTGATCCTCGCGACGACGACGAACATCGTCGCGCAGATCGCCGAGGTCCACTGGATGCTGTGCGGCATTTGCGTCGGCGTCGCGCGCTCGGTCGCTCT
>JBGSNB010000241.1:0-2494 GCA_041739835.1 Parvularculaceae bacterium
GGGCTCGCCGAAGCTGGCGCGCAGCATGTCGTCAACGGCCACGGCGCCTTCCTTGACGCGCTCGCCGCCGCGCCGGCATCATCGCCGCCATGAATTTTGCATCCGACAATTGGGCGGGCGCCCATCCCGACATCATGGCGGCCGTCGTCACCGCCAATTCGGGCGCCGTCCCCGCTTATGGCGGCGACGATCTGACGAAGCGCGCCGAGAAGAGGTTGTCGGAAATTTTCGAGCGCGACGTCGCGGTCTTTTTCGTCGCCACCGGAGGCGCCGCGAATTCGCTGGCGCTGGCGCAGATCGCGCCGGCCTGGGGCATGATCCTTTGCCATCAGGAAAGCCATATTCAGATGGACGAATGCGGCGCGCCAGAATTTTTCACCGGCGGCGCGAAGCTCCTGCCGCTCGCCGGCTTCGCCGCGAAATTGTCGGCTGAGGCGGTGCGAGAGGCGCTCGCCGGTTTTCCGGAACGCCCGCCGCACGGCATGCCGGCAAAGGCGCTGTCGATCACGCAGGCGACCGAATGCGGCGCAGTATATTCCATGGTCGAGGTAAAGGCGCTCGCCGCCGCCGCGCGTCAAGCGGGGCTGAAGGTCCATATGGACGGCGCGCGTTTCGCCAATGCGCTGGCGCGGCTTCGATGTTCTCCGGCCGAACTCACCTGGAAAGCCGGCGTCGACGTTCTTTCCTTCGGCGGCACCAAGAACGGCTGCCTCCTCGCCGAGGCCGTGGTCTTTTTCGATCCGGCCGAGGCGACGGATTTTATCTTCCGGCGCAAGCGCGCGGCGCAGCTGTTCTCAAAAATGCGATTTATCTCCGCGCAGTTCGACGCCTATCTGACGGACGGCCTGTGGCTGCGCATGGCGGCGCACGCGAATGCGATGGCGACAAGGCTGTCGGAGGGCCTCGCCGCGGCGGGCGCGAAGATCTGGTATCCGACCGAGGCGAATGAGGTGTTCGTCTCGTTTGCGCCGGGTGTCGCGGAACGGCTGCGCGCCGCCGGCGCGACATTCTATCCCTGGGTGACGCCGGGCGACCCGGCGAACGGCGCGATGCAGCGCCTCATTTGCTCCTTTGCGACGCTCGAGGAGGATGTGGCGCGATTTGTCGAAGCCGCGCTGCGCGGCTAGATTTTGGGCGACGTTCACGGGTGAGGCCGCGCCGATGAAAACCTTGACGGAAGGGCTTGCGCTGCAATCGCAAGGCGGCGGCGCGTTCAGCGCATTTGCCGACCCGGCCTTTGAAGCCAATACCGGCATGTTCGGCGGATGGACGGCGGCGATCCTGCTGAAGGCGGCGCTCGCCGGCGAAGAGGCGACGGGGACGCCGACCGCTCTGACGGTCAATTTCATCAGGCGCGTCGAGCCGGGCGCAACGATCCGCATTCGGACGGCGTTGATGGGCGGCGGCAAGTCGCTTCGCCACTGGCGTGCGGAAATCCTTGGAGCGGATGAAGCCCTCTGCGCCGCCGCATCGGTTGTCACGGCGACGCGGCGAGACAGCGATCGCTTCGTCGAGCGCAAAAGGCCGGACGCGCCCGACCCCTTGTCGCTGCCGCTGTTTCATCCCCCGGGGCCGTTCGGCGACTGCGTCGACGTGCGCCCGGTCTACGGATTCCCGCCCTACCGTCGCCCCGACACAAGGTCGATCTCCTTCATCCGCGACCACCACGGCGCGCCGGCCGACTGGACGCGCCTTGCGTATTTTTCCGATGTCGCGCCGCCGCGCGTCTTCCTGATTGGCGACGCGCCGCGCCCATCATCGACGATCACGCTGTCGGTGAATTTTTACGCGACGCAAGATGAGCTGACCGCTGTCGGCGCAAATTTTCTGCTGAGCGAAGTCGCCGGCATCCGGGCGGAGGCCTCTGTCTGGGGACATGCGATGACTTTGTGGAGCCCGGAAGGCGTCATTCTGGCGACGAGCGAGCAGCTCGGCTGGTTCAGGTGAGGGCAACCCGCCAGGTGTTCGCATAGGCTTCAACGCTCGCGTCGATCGGGTCGGCATAGCCGCCGCCGATGGCGATCGAAACCGGAATGCCGCGGCGTTGCGCTTCGCCGAGAACCATGCGGTCGCGCGCCATCAATCCCTGATGCGTCAGCGCCATGCGGCCGAGGCGGTCCTCCTGCAGCGGATCGACGCCCGCCTGATAGAGGATGAGATCGGGCCGGAACGCGAACACTGCCGGCAGGTGATCGGCGAGCGCGGCGAGATAGGCGTCGTCAAGGACGCCGTCCGGCAAGTCGACGTCGAGCGTCGATGTTTCCTTGCAGAACGGGAAATTCCTTTCGCCATGCATTGAAAAGACGAAGACATCCTTGCGGTCCTTCAGCATCGCCGCATTGCCGTCGCCCTGATGCACGTCGAGATCGACGATGGCGATGCGCCCGACGCGGCCTTCGCCGAGCAGCGCCATCGCCGCGAACGTGAAATCGTTGAAGACGCAATAGCCGGCGCCGAAATCATGATGCGCGTGATGCGTGCCGCCGGCGAGCTG
>JBGSNB010000249.1:0-2884 GCA_041739835.1 Parvularculaceae bacterium
TGCGCGACCGCAAAGGACGCCGCCGCCAGAAAACAGATGGCCCTCATCGATATCTCCCTGACAGCGGCGAGCGCCTTTTGCGCCCTATTGATCCCAGCCGGGATTGTCGCGCTTCAATTTGCGCATCAGGCCCGGCCAGGCGAGATTGTCGCCGATCCCGGCGACGAAAGCCGGCGCGCCCTGCTGAAGGACTTTCGCGCCCATCGCCGGCGGCTCCTCAAGCGGGTCCTTGGTGTCGCTTTGCGCGAGGATCTGCGCGCGGCACGCCTGCTCCAGAAAATACATGCGCAGGAACGCCGTCGCGCAATTCGCGCCGACCGTCAGCGTGCCGTGATTTCGGAGGATCAGGAATCCGTGCCGACCCATGTCGCGGACCAGCCGCTCGCGCTCGTCAAGGTCGGTCGCGATGCCTTCGTAGTCGTGATACGCGACATCATCATGCACGATCATCGCAAATTGCGAATGGCGTCTCAGCCCGCCCTGCTGCGCCGACACCGCGACGCCATAGGGCGTATGCAGATGAAGGACGCAATGCGCGTCCTCGCGCGACATGTGCAACGCGGAATGAATGGTGAAGCCGGCGGGATTGGTGAAATAGGGCGTCTCCTGCACCGAATTTCCCTTGAGATCGACCTTGATCAACGACGATGCGGTCATCTCCTCGAAGAAGAGCCCGTAAGGGTTCAGCAGGAATCGCTCCTCGCCGTTCTCGGACGGCAGCCGCACCGAAATATGCGTGAAGATCATGTCGTCCCAGCCATACATCGCGCACAGCCGGTAGGTCGCGGCCAGTTCCGCGCGCAAGCGCCATTCTTCCGCCGAAACCCTGCCTTTGAGCGAGGGAAGGCTTGCCGGGTCGGGCAGATTGAATCCGGGCTCGACGCCGATCGTTTCCGCCATTTTCGATTGCGCGCTCATCTTCGCCTCCGTCATTTCGACCGCCGCCGATCCTAGCAGACCGCGCGCCGATCGCGAGGGCGGCGCGCAGGATGCCGCCATTGGCCAATCGGCCGGCGCGGCCTATGCTCGGCGCCCCAACCGGAGCCTTGGTCCTTGGCCGACAACCGCCTCTGCATCCTCTCAAGCAGCAAGCCGCAGGCGGTCGAGACGGCCGCCGCGCTGCGCCAGCGTTTTGGCGATCACGGCCCGGCGAGTTGCGACACCATCGTCGCGGTCGGCGGCGACGGCTTCATGCTGGAAACGCTGCGCGCCTATATGAACGCCGGCAAGCCGGTTTACGGGGTCAATTGCGGCACCGTCGGCTTCCTGATGAACGCCGCCGATCTCGACGAATTGCCGCTGCGGATCGCCGAGGCCGAAAAGGCGGTGATCCACCCGCTCGCCATGAAGACGATCGACGAAGCGGGCGCGACGCACCGCGCGCTCGCCATCAACGAGATCTCGCTGTTCCGCCAGACCCGCCAGAGCGCCCGAATCAGGATCATCGTCAACGGCAAGGTCAGGATGGAATCGCTGACCTGCGACGGCGTATTGCTGGCGACCCCGGCCGGCTCGACCGCGTATAATCTCTCGGCGCATGGACCGATCCTGCCGATTTCCGCCGATCTCCTCGCCTTGACGCCGATCAGCGCCTTCCGGCCGCGGCGATGGAAGGGTGCGCTTTTGCCCCATGACGCGGTGGTGCGCTTTGAGGCGCTTGAGCCTGACCAAAGGCCGGTCTCAGCGGTCGCCGACAACCAGGAAGTCCGCAATGCGGTGGCGGTCGAGGCGCGCGAGAACCGCGATATCTCGATGACCCTCCTGTTCGACCGCGGGCAGTCGCTGGACGAGCGCATCCTGCGCGAGCAGTTCGACTACTGACCGGCGCCGAAAGCTTCTCAAAATTAACCATTTACGACTGTTGCTGAATCGCGCCACCGTCCGCCGACACACGCAGCCGGCCAGACCGCGCGGCCGCCCTGTTCAGATGGCCTTAACCCCGCTGGATGAAGGTGCGCAGGCGGCGAAAAAATGGGATTCGGCGGAGGAAACTTGATGGGCGCGCAGGCGGTCCGGTTGTCGAATGTCGACATCGACAATGCGTTGAAGGACAAGGACTTCGAGGTCCTGTTCCAGCCCATTTTCGACCTCGGCAATGGCGCGCTGGCGCGCGTCGAATCCTTTATCCGCTGGCGCCATCCGAGCCTCGGGGTGTTGCCGCCCGGCGCCTTCATTTCGTTTTTCGAAACGCAAGGGCGGATGAGCGAGCTGACGCGCTATGTGCTCGCCGAAGCCTTGCGCGAATATCAGGACTGGCGCGGCGCATCGGCGCCCGGTTTTTCGATCAATTTGGCGCTCAGCGATCTCTCCGACGAATCCTTCGCCTCGCATTTCACCGTGCTGCTGCGCGAGCGCGGCTTTCCGGCGGAACTGGTGACTCTCGAATGTCCGATGCCGGCGGTCGACGCCGATATCGATGCGACGTCGCGCCAATTGCAGCGACTGGCGGAAACCGGCGCGCGCCTTGCGATCGAAGTGCGCGGGCGCGCCAATGATTTCCTGAAATCCGTGCAACCCTTCCCTTTCTCCGAGATTAAGACCGGCGGCGCGGCGATCCTGCGGTTTGCGCGCACGGTGCGCGGCCCGGGCCTCAGCGCGATTTCCGAATTGATCGAACTCGCCGCCGACCAGAACGCAGCGATCACCGCGGTCGGCGTCGAGGATCAGGCGTCGCTGTCGGCGCTGCGCGGTCTCGGCTTTGCCGCGGCGCAGGGCAATCACCTCGGCAAGGTCGGGGCGCTGTCGCAATTCATGCCATCGCATGTGAACGACGTGCGCAGTCTGCTCGGGCTCGACCCCTTGTCGAGCGAGGATCTGGCGTCCCTGTTCCGCACCGGCGGTCCGAAACTCGCGGCGGCCGCGATCCATCCGCAAGAGCCCGCCG
>JBGSNB010000250.1:0-6647 GCA_041739835.1 Parvularculaceae bacterium
CCGCGACGCCGGCGATGCCGAGCCTTTGCAGGCCCGACGCCTCGCCGCCAAGCGCCGCATTTATGACGCCGATGCCAATGATCGACAGCGCGCCGGCGAACAGCAAGCCGCCGAGCAGCTGATTTCGCGAAACGGCGCCGATCGTCGCCGAAAGAAAAATCAGCGCCACCGCCGCAAGGGCGCCTTGAAGGAGAAAGGTCACCGGCGCCGCTGGAGGCGGCAAAATCCCAAGCCAAAAAACCAGCAAGACGCCGGCGACGCCAACGAGCATCAAGCCGGACCACGCCGCCGCGCTTTTCCGGAGCAGGGCGATGCTGGCGAGCAGCGCGGCGGCGAGAAGCATCGCGCCGATAATGGCGCCCCTGCCCGCAGCCATTCCCCCATCGGCAAGCGACAGCGCCGCTGCGTCGACAGCATTCAGGACCACACCCACCATGACGCCCCGATTCCCCAACCGACAAAGCCCGTCAACGTTCTCGGCGAATGTTGCTGGACCCGATCACGCCCCCTTCGGCAATTCTCACCGCTCCAAGACCGACTGGCAAGGGGCGAATGGACGCCCGGCGATTTAATCGTGGTTAATCCCCGGGATCCGTCGAATGGCATTCGCCGATGAGGCGAATCACTCGCGCAAATTGCGTGTTGATCGGTCAGTCGGCGCGATCCTGGCTTGCCGCCGCCGACATGTGATCTCTGGCGGTCCGGGCAAAAAGCAGATGATCGCGCCATGCGCCGTTGATGAAAAGATAATCGCGGGCGAGCCCTTCCTCGCGAAATCCGGCCTTCGCAAGCAAAGCGCGAGACGCGCTGTTGCCAGGCTGGCAGGCCGCTTCGACCCGATTCAGTCGCAATTCCTCGAAGGCATAGCAAACGACACGCTCGACCATGGCGAGACCATAGCCGCGACGGAGATACGGCGCTCCGATCCAATAGCCGATGGTGGCGGAATGCGACGCATGGAAACGAATGTCCGAGAGAGTGACGCCGCCGACGATCTTTGCCGCGCCGGTGAGGCGGGCAAATAGAGACAGGCCCGCTCGCGTTCGGTGCTGCCGCTCATAACTGCGCAAACGAACGCGAAACGCATCGATGGTTTCATCCCGCTCCGTCCAGTCGGGCTCCCATCGCGTCAGATGGGCGCGGCTCGCGGTCCTCAGCGCGCGCCAGGCGTGGTGATCGCTCAGCTCCGCAAAGCTAAGTCTCAGCGGGCCGCACTCAAGAACAGGCGGTCGCGCCGAGGATTTGCCGAGATCGAATGAAAGCATTCCGGGATTCCGCCGCCGACGACGGAAGTCTGATCGCCGAATGCGGGCTCGTCAATTCCGTGGTTGGCGGTCAGCCCGCGAGCGTTAAAGCGGTCGCCTCGAAATCCGCCGGCCCGACAATCGCCAACGACGCCTTCCCCGACACCGCCTTTGCGGCAACCCGCCGGACATCTTCAATCGTCACCGCGTCGAGCCGCTCCTTCAATTCGCCCGGCGCAAGCAGTCGGCCATGGGCGTAAAGCTGGCCGACGGCGGTCTCCGTGCGAGCCGCCGGACTTTCGAGCCCCATCAACATCGTCGATTTCAGCAATGCGCGCGCGCGATCGACTTCGGCGCCGGTCGGCGAATGCGTCATCGCCGCCATTTCACGGCGGATCAGTTGCACGGATTCCGCGGCATTGGCCTCGTCAGTCCCGACATAGGCGCAGACGGTTCCGATTTCCTCATAGCTGTCGGTGAATGCGTAAACGGAATAGGCGAGCCCCCGCTCTTCCCTGACCGCCTGAAAAATTCGCGACGACATCCCGCCGCCCAACGCCTCGACGAAAACGCGCGTGGCAAAATAGTCCGCGTCCGTCACCGCTGCGCCGGGAAATGCGAGCGCGATATGCGTCTGTTCAATGTCGCGTCGTTCATGCCCCAGGCCGCCGACATAAGCGGGCTTTGTCGATCGCGACGGCCGGCTGCCCGGCGCGCGCGCCCCGAAAAATGTCTCGGAAAGGCGCAAGAGGTGATCCGGATCGATAGCGCCGGAAGCGGCGATCACGAGATCATCAGGCGCATAGTGCCTCGACATAAAGCCGGAAAGCCGCGCGCCGGTATGACTGTTGACGCTTTCCACCGAACCAAGGATCGCCCGTCCAAGCGCATGCTCGCCGTAACTCAACGCCTGCAGCATCTCCATCACGGCGTCGTCGGGCACATCGGCGGCCTCGCCGATCTCCTGAATGACGACCTCCTGCTCCTTGGCGAGTTCCGCCGGATCGAAAATGGGGTTCGTCAGAATATCGGCGAGGATCTCCAGAGCTTTTTCGGCGTCCGGTTTCAGCACGCGGGCGTAATAGCCTGTCCGCGAGTACCCTGTGCTGGCGTTCAGATAGCCGCCGACATTCTCGATCTGCTCTGCAATGTCCCGGGCGCTGCGTGTCGCGGTTCCCTTGAACGCCATGTGTTCCAGCAAATGCGCGACGCCGTGTTCTTCCGGATTTTCATCGATGGCGCCGGCCTTGAACCAGGCGCCGATCGCGACGGATTCAAGGCCGGCCATCGGGTCGGCGACAACCCGCACGCCATTGCCAAGTCTGACAACCTTGGGGGACGAGGTCATGGTTTGCTCGCGAAAATGGAGTTCTGTTCAATGATGCTCCGAATGGCGGCGATGTCCGTGGTCGCCGGAAGCAGGCGTTCGGCGCGTGTCATCAGATCCTCATATCGGCTCGGCAGGCGCGGCGTCACCCCCGATGCGCGCTCGACCGCTTCGGGAAATTTCGCCGGATGCGCCGTGGCGAGACAGACCGCAGGACCCTTGATTTCGCCTTTCGCCCGGAATTTCTCAAGAGCGACCAAGCCAACCGCCGTATGCGGATCGACGAGCCCTGCCTTCGCCGCATAGGCGGACTTGATCATGGCTGCGACTTCTTCATCATCGGCGCATTCGGCGACAAAATCCTCCGCCAGTCTGCGCCGCATCGGCTCGGCCAGCCGCATGCGTCCATCCCGTTCAAGATTCTCCATCTCGCGGCGAAGCGCGGCGCCGTCCCGGTCAAAGGCTTCGAACAGCAACCGCTCGAAATTCGACGCCACCTGAATATCCATGGAGGGCGAACTCGTCGCCGTCGCCGACGCCGGCGCATATTCGCCGCTGCGCAGCACGCGGCGCATGATGTCGTTCGTATTCACCGCGACGCCGAATTTGTTCACGGGAAGACCCATCCGCGAGGCCGCATAGCCGGCGAACACATCGCCGAAATTTCCGGTCGGCACGATGAAGGAGGCGCGCTTGCCAAGGGCGGCGGTCGCGGTGAAATAATAGACGGTCTGCACCGCGAGGCGCACCCAGTTGATGGAATTGACGCCGCCGAGGTCGAATCTCCCGTTGAGTTCCCGATCCGCAAACAGCGCTTTGACGAGTCGCTGGCAATCGTCAAAAGTCCCGTCGACTGCGATATTGACGATGTTCGGCGCATCAATCGTCGTCATCATGCGCCGCTGCACCGCAGAGATCCGCCCGCGCGGATGCAGCATGAAGATTTCTGCCCGCGCCGAGCCGGCGAATGCGTGAATGGCTGCGCCGCCGGTATCGCCCGACGTCGCGCCGATGATGGTTTTTCCCTGCGACTGTCGCTGCAGCGCCCAATCATAGAGCTGCGCGAGCATGCGCATCGCAATATCCTTGAACGCAAGCGTCGGGCCGTGGAAAAGCTCAAGCAGCCATTCCTCGTCCCCGATCTGGCGGAGCGGCGCGACTTCCGGCGTATCGAACGCGCCAAACGCGCGCTCGGCCATGTCGAGCAATTCGTGTTCTTGCAGTTCGGGCTCGGCGAAGGCGGCCAGGATCTCCGCCGCGACCTGCGAAAAGGATTTTCCGCGAAACGCCGCGCCATCGGCGCCGGAAATCTGCGGCCAGACCGCCGGCACATAAAGTCCGCCATCCGGCGCAAGGCCGCTGAGAACCGCCTCGCGAAAGCCGATCGCCGGCGCGAGGCCTCGTGTCGAAATGAAGCGCATCAGCCGGGAAGATCGCAAATCAGGTATTTGTCGTCGAGCAGAGCGCCGATCAGCAAGCGGTTCCCGGTGACCGCAGCGACCGACGCGGTCGAGATCATGGCGCCGTCGTTCGAGAATATCTCGGTCATGGGAGTGGCGGCGCTTTCGTCATCGACATACCGAATGACGAGCGACGGGGCCTTTGACTGAATGTTGCGCTCAAACAAAGGGATCATGAGCGGCTTTGGCTGGGCGCCGATCCATAGGGCGCCGTCCCAGGCTATCGTGATGTTGTCCGGCGCCGCCGGCAGAGTTTCGACCCTCGCAAGCGCAAGTGCGCCTGTTTGCGTATCCCGATCGTAAATGCGCAGCGAAGGTCCGGCGGTTTCGGCCGCATAGAGCCTTGTGCCTTCCGCGTTCAGCGCGACGCCATTGGCGAACCGCAGGCCGTCCGCGGCAAGACGCATTGAGACGCCGTCAAAATAATAGATCTTGCCCGCAGCGGCTCGCGTCAGAAACTGCGCCTTGCCGAGCCACCTGGATCGACCGCCCTCAACATCATTGGTGACATAGAAGCTGCGCGGGCCGACAGCGATGACTTCATTCGGACTGGTCAACCGCCTTTCGGATATCGTTTCGAGATGCCGGAGATCGCCAGTCTCGTCCAAGCTGTAAATCTCGACGGACTTTGCGGCTTCATTCACGACAAACAGGCGGCGAACTTCGCCGTCCTGATAATAATTGAGGCCGAGCGGGTGAAATCTGGCCGGCGCGCCGGCTGTCCGGTCTCGCCAATTCTGGCTGTCGAGCGGATCTTCGACGAGCACGGAGTAAATTGCGCCCCTCGCGGCGGGGCCCGCCCGGCGATCCAGCGACGAAACGAATGCGCGTCCGGTCGCCGCCATGGGCTCGATGTCCTCCGGTCCGGCGACGCCCGTCACCGGCGTACAAACGCCTGAGAAGCGGTTTTCGACCTCGCCGAAATGGTTGAACGCGCGCAAGGTGACAAAGGTCGCGCCGCCAACCAGCGCCAGAAGCAGGGCGATGACCCCCGCCAGAAACGAAAAACGCATTTCAGGCCTTTGAAGAGCTCAGCGAAACACACGGCGACCGGGCCTTCATAAGGTCAGGGGTCAGGCTGCGCCAGTGCCGCCGGCGTCAACGCGGCCGCCGGGGTTGCCAATCTCGAACCGCCAGACTATATGCCGCGCTCTTTTCGCAATTGAGGACGCGCGCCGCGCGAAGGGTTTCGCCATGAAAAAGGGCATCCATCCCGACTATCACGCCATCAAGGTCGTGATGACCGACGGGACGTCTTTCGAGACCCGTTCCACCTATGGCGAGGCCGGCGCAACGCTGTCCCTTGATATCGATCCGATCAGCCATCCAGCATGGACGGGCGGTCCGGCGAAAATCGCCGATCGCGGGCAGGTCTCGAAATTCCAGCAGAAATTCGGCGCGTTCAGCCTGAAAAAGGCCTGAAGGCGGCGCTTCGCGGTAACGCCGCGTGCCGTAATTACGGTCTCAGGATCGCCGGCCGCCGCCAAAGGCGTCAAGCAACGCCCGCTGCTGCGCTGCCGCGTCGCGTCCGGTCGTCGGCGATTTGGAATTGGTGAACAGATCCATGTCCAGTCGGGAAATGCGGTCGTAGAGTTGCGCGGCGCCGTCGATCAGGGCGAGCAGTTTGTTCGGCAGCTCGCCGCTCAGGAGATCGGCAGGCGCGCGCTCTCGCGAGCCGAGCCGGTATTTGCCTTCGCACGCCTCTGAAACCGACATGTCGCCTTCGCGAACCGCTCTCAAGACGAGCAGCCACGACGCGATTTGCATCAGCTGCGTCGTCAGGCGCATGGAAGCGCCCGCGTATGACAGCGCTGCCGAACGGCTAAGCGATTTCGAAGCGTCGCGTCCGTCGCCGTCAAGATAGTTCGCGGTCTCCTCGACAAGCGACATGCCCTCGCGAAAAGTTCGGGCGAACACCTCCGACTGTACGAAAGTCATCGCGCCGGAGTTGCCCGAGGGTCCTTTTTCGGCCGCTTCCATTATGATTGTCTTCCCAATCCGGTTCCCACGTTGCCGAACCGAACCGCCGGTGACAACAGCAAAAGAGTTAACGAAACCGGCGGCAGCGCAATCGCCGCCGGACAACCCTTAACAGCAACGGCCATGCCAGCAACTCTGAGAGGCAAAATACAAGGGACGCATGTGCTCGGGGTGGATGGATGCCGGGCCGGGTGGGTTGTCGCGACCCGGGTCCTGGCGTCGGGTGAGACCGGCGTCACGATTGCGGACACCTTCCGCTCGATTCTGGACGGCGACGGCGCACAGGCCGCGGCGATCGTCGTCGATATGCCGATCGGACTTTGCAATGTCGGCGTGCGCGCCTGCGAGACGCAGGCGCGGCGCCTTCTGGGTGCTCGACGCGCCAGCGTCTTTGCCTCGCCGCTGCGCCCGATGCTGGAATTATCGGACTATCGGGCCGCCAACGCCCTCGGGAAGGCGTCCGGCAGGGGCCTGTCAAAGCAGGCGTGGATGATCGCGCCCAAGATCCGCGAGATCGACGCCGCTCTCACTCCCGCAGACCAGCGCCGGGTCTTTGAAGGTCACCCGGAACTCGCTTTCACGCGCCTTGGCGGCGCGCCCTGCGCCAGCCCGAAACGCGCGCAGGCGGGTCGCGCT
>JBGSNB010000434.1:0-3235 GCA_041739835.1 Parvularculaceae bacterium
GCGACGCGGTCATCGCCTTTGCGAGCCGATTCCTCGACGAGGCCGTCCCGCTAGTGACCGGGCGCCACGCCGATGTCGCCGCCTATAAAGTCGCCGACGGCGCGCTGGCGCCGGCGCTGAAGGATCCGACGCGGTTCGCCGGTTATCGCGGCGCGCCGGAGGCGCCGACATCGGTGCTGCTGAAAAACAACGGGCTGCATATCGAGATCGCGATCGACCGCGCCAATCCAATCGGCCGGGCGCACAGAGCCGGCGTCGCCGACGTCATCCTTGAATCCGCCTTGACGACGATCATCGATCTTGAAGATTCAATCGCCGCCGTCGACGCCGACGACAAGGTCGAAGCCTATGCGAACTGGCTCGGCCTGATGAAGGGTACGCTCGAAGCAAGCTTCGCGAAGGGCGGCGGCCTTGTTCGCCGCGCGCTTGAGCCGGATCGCGAATTCGTCTCGCCTGGCGGCGGGCCGTTGATCCTCCCTGGGCGGAGCGTTCTGCTCGTGCGCAATGTCGGGCATCTGATGACGACGCCGGCGATCCTGCTCGCGGACGGGTCGGAGGTGTTCGAAGGGATTGTCGACTGCGTCATCACCAGCCTCATCGGCGGCGTCGATCTGCGCCGCGCCGGTCGTTTTTCAAACAGTCGCGCCGGATCGATCTATATTGTGAAGCCGAAAATGCACGGGCCGGAGGAGGCTGCCTTCACCAACCGGCTGTTCGACGCAACGGAAGACATGCTCTCCTATGCGCGCAACACGCTGAAGGTCGGCGTGATGGACGAGGAACGTCGCACCTCCGCCAATCTCGCAGCCTGCATCCGCGCGGTGAAAGACCGCATCGTCTTCATTAATACCGGATTCCTCGATCGGACGGGAGACGAGATACACACCTCGATGCGCGCCGGCGCGATGATCCGGAAAGGCGATATCAAGAGCTCGACGTGGATCAAGGCCTATGAGGATCGCAATGTGCTGATCGGCCTTGCCTGCGGCCTCGCCGGCCGCGCGCAGATCGGCAAGGGCATGTGGGCGGCGCCCGACCGCATGGCCGATATGCTTGAACAGAAGATCGCGCATCCGCAAAGCGGCGCCAGCACCGCCTGGGTGCCGAGCCCGACCGCGGCGACCCTGCACGCCGTCCATTATCACAAGGTCGACGTGTACGCGCAGCAGGCGGCTCTGAAAGGCGCGGCGACGCCGGGTCCCGACAGGCTGCTGTCGATCCCGCTCGCCGAAGGCAGGAATTTCAGCCCCGAGGAGATTGAAAGCGAACTCCGGAACAACATTCAGGGGATCCTCGGCTATGTCGTTCGCTGGATCGATCAGGGGATCGGATGCTCGAAGGTTCCAGACATCAATGACGTGGGCCTGATGGAAGACCGCGCGACCTTGCGGATATCCTCGCAGCACGTCGCCAACTGGCTGCGCCACGGCGTCTGCACGCGCGATGCGGTCGACCGTGTCTTTGCTGAAATGGCGGCGAAGGTTGATGCGCAAAATGCGGACGATCCTGCATATTTGCCGATGTCGACCGACCCGGCGACCAATATCGCGTTTCAAGCGGCCAAAGCGTTTGTTTACGAAGGCGAACGCTCGCCGAACGGCTACACCGAGCCGCTGCTGCATGCGTTCCGTCTCAGAATGAAAAAGCAATGACGCGACGCCGATGATCTGGCTCGCGCTATCCTTCTTCCTGACCGCGACGCTGTATTCAATGGCGGGCTTTGGCGGCGGATCGACCTATAATGCGCTTCTCGTCCTTGGCGGGACGGAGTACCTCCTGCTGCCGGCGATTTCGCTGACCTGCAACATCATCGTCGTGACGGCGGGCGTCACGCAGTTCCTGCGCGCCAGGCGCATGCGCCTCCGCGACGTTGCGCCGCTTTGCCTGCTGTCGGCGCCGGCCGCGTGGATCGGCGGCATGATCGCCGTTCCCGAGAATGTCTTCATCGGCCTGCTCGGCGCTTCGCTCTCCGCCGCCGGCGTGTTCATGTTTGTCGATGCGCCCGAGCCGCAATTGCGCAATGCCGAAAATCGGCCGATGGGGCTGCCGATCGCCATTGGCGGCGGCATCGGATTTCTCTCAGGGCTGGTCGGCATCGGCGGCGGCATATTCCTCGCGCCGCTTTTGCATTTCATCCGCTGGGGCAGGGCGCATGAAATCGCCGGCGCCGCCGGATTATTCATCCTCGTGAATTCGCTGGCGGGACTTGGCGGCCAGCTGACGAAGCTCAGCGACCTCGGCCGGCTGGCGGAACTTTCAATCTTCTGGCCGCTGCCGCTGTCAGTCCTCGCGGGGGGCGTTATCGGCGGTTTTCTCGGGGCGCGGCGGCTTCCGTCCGGCGCCGTCAAGAAAATCACCGGCGCGCTCATCCTCATCGTCGCGGCAAGGCTGCTCTGGCGCCTTGTGCGCGGCTGAGTGGCCGGCACGCCATTGGTTTTCACACCGCGCTGGCGGATGGGGTGGGATTCGAACCCACGAGACCCTTGCGAGCCTGCCGGTTTTCAAGAC
Source organism: Parvularculaceae bacterium (assembly GCA_041739835.1). Taxonomy (GTDB): domain Bacteria; phylum Pseudomonadota; class Alphaproteobacteria; order Caulobacterales; family Parvularculaceae; genus Amphiplicatus. The sequence continues at coordinate 2,509 of JBGSNB010000434.1, forward strand.
CGGTGCCTTCAACCGCTCGGCCACCCATCCGGGAGCGCGGACCATAGTCAAGCGCCGACAAATGACAAGGCGGGCGGGCGCCGCCGACGGACCCTGCGTTAACCCGGTTTTGGTTGCGAAACCATGCGAAAGACCGCATAGAAATCCGCATGAAAAGCACTCAATTCTCCGCCGCGGTTCGCGCGATTGCCGGCGTCGTCGCGGCGTCCCTTGCGTTGGCCGCGTGTTCGACAACGAACTTGCCTGACGCGCCGAAGACGATCAGCGCGCCGGTCAAGGCGAACCCGCATTACAAGATCGGCTCGCCCTACAAAGTCGACGGCAAATGGTACACGCCGAAGGTCGATGAGCGGTACGAAGAGGTCGGCGTCGCGTCCTGGTATGGCGACGATTTTCACGGCAAGCTGACGGCGAATGGGGAAATATTCGACAAGCGGCGCCTTTCCGCCGCGCACAAGACGTTGCCTTTGCCAACGCTGGCTGAAATCGAAAATCTCGAAAACGGTCGCCGGATCATTGTGCGCGTCAATGATCGCGGACCGTTTGTCGATGACCGCGTGATCGACCTCTCGCATGGCGCGGCGGACGCGCTCGGCTTTACGGGCAGGGGTCTTGCGCGCGTTCGCGTGCGCTATGTCGGCGAAACCGATGTCATGGGCCTTGCGGCGCTGCCGGGTGAAAAGGCGCCGGCGAGAACGGCGGCTCGGCCGGCAACAATGCCGACGAC
>JBGSNB010000251.1:0-6338 GCA_041739835.1 Parvularculaceae bacterium
CGCATGTCCTTCAGCATCATCGCGGCGGCGAAGCCCGGCTGGTAATCGCGGTTCGACGGCGCGGTCGGCACGGGGCCGGGCGCCGGGCAATAGCTCGTCATCGACCAGGATTGCCCCGATGCCGTCGACGAAATGTCGTAAAAGGTCTGCGCATCGAGGCCGAGCTTCTCGGCGAGATTGAACGCCTCGCAGGTGGCGATCATGGTGATGCCGAGCAGCATGTTGTTGGCGATCTTCGCCGCCTGCCCGTTGCCGGACGCGCCGGCGTGAAAGACATTCTTGCCCATATTCTGCAGGATCGGCCTCGCGCGCTCGAACGCCGCCTTGTCGCCGCCGACCATGAAGGTGAGCGTTCCGGCGGTCGCGCCGCCGACGCCTCCGGAGACCGGCGCATCGAGCATCGCAAAGCCCTTCTCCGCCGCAGCCTTTGCGACCATGCGGGCGCTTTCAACGTCGATCGTCGACGAGTCGATGAAAAGGGCGCCCTTTTTCGCGTGGGCGATGACGCCGTCGGCGTTGGCATAGACAGCCTTCACATGCTTGCCGGCGGGCAGCATCGAAACGACGACATCCGCATTTTTCACCGCGTCCGCGATTGTCGCCGCAATCGCGCAGCCGGCGTCCTTCGCGCGCGCGACGGCGTCTTTCGACAGGTCGAACGCGGCAACGGCGTGCGAGGCTTTGGCGAGATTGGCGGCCATCGGCCCGCCCATATTGCCGAGGCCTATGAAAGCGATGTTGGTCATAAGGTCATTCCCTACTTCAATCCGCTCATCTTGCGCAGGAGCGCCCATTCGGCCGGCGTCACCGGTTGCACGGACAGCCTTGTGTTCTTCACCAGCGCCATTTCGGCGAGCTTGGGCTCTTTCCTGATCGTCGCCAGCGTCGCCGGCTTTGGCATCGGCTCGACCGCCGCGACGTCGACCATCACCCAGCCTTCGTCGCCGGTCGTCGTATCGGGATAAGCTTCCTTCACTACCTTGACGATCCCGACGACCCGCTTTTCGTCGCTGGTGTGATAGAAGAAGGCGAGATCGCCCTTCTTCATCGCGCGCAGATTGATCCGCGCCTGCGCATTGCGGACGCCCGACCAGGGTTCGCCCTTCGCGCCGCGCTTCACCTGCTCGTCCCAGCTGAAGACTTCAGGTTCGGTCTTGAGGAGCCAATACGCCATGGTCATGCCTGCGGCGCCGCTTGCGCGACGAGCCAGAGGATGCCGACCGCATGGCCCAAGGGAGAAGGGCGCGCGCGCGCCGAAACTCTCATGGCAGCTCCAGTTCATCGCCGAGCGGTTCAAAATATTTCGCGATCTCAGCTTCGCTGACGCCCTCGACGCTGGCCGGCGTCCATCGGGGCGACTTGTCCTTGTCGACGATCAGGGCTCTGACGCCTTCGTAGAAATCATGGCCCTCCATCACGCGCCGGACAATGCGGAATTCCATGCGCATGACATCGTCGAAATCGAGCGCGGCGCCGCGCCGCAACTGCTCGAAGGTCAGCTTCAGCGCCGTTGGCGACATGCGGCCCAAAATGCGCAGCATGTCCTGCGCGACATCATGGCCGTCCGCCCTCAGCGCGGCGTAAAATTCGGCGAATGTCGTCTGGCCGGCGAACAGGCGCTTCAGCGCTGGGCGGATCTGGTTGACATGCGCGTCGCCGGGATCGCCAGAGAATTCATCGAGCAGCGCCTCGACCGCCGCATGCGCGTGGCCGCCCAGCGCAAGATCCAGCAATTCCTTTTCCAGCGTCGCGCGCTGGTCGCTCGGCGCGTAATGCGTCGCGACGCCCGCCGCCATGCAGTCGGCCGCCTTTGCGCGTGCGCCGGTCAGCGCATAATAGAGCCCGAGTCCGTCATGCAGGCGCGGCAGAAAATGTCCGCCGCCGACGTCCGGGAACATGCCGATGCCGGTTTCCGGCATCGCGAACAGCGTCCTGTCGCCGGCGACGCGAAAATCTCCGTGCACGGAAACACCGACGCCGCCGCCCATGACGATGCCGTCGATCAACGCGACATAGGGCTTTGAATAATGATGGATCAGAACATTGAGACGGTATTCCTCGCGAAAGAACCCGCAGGCGTGATCGACATCCCTTTTCGCATTGTCATACAGCCAGCGAATGTCGCCGCCAGCGCAGAACGCCTTGTCGCCGGCGCCTTTGAGCAGCACGGCCTTTATGGCGGGCGATCGCTCCCACTCAATCAATTTCGCGCGCATCGCCGTCACCATGTCCCAGGTGAGCGCGTTCAGCGCGTCCGGCCGGTTCAGCGTAATGACGCCCCAGTCATTGGCTTGCGCAAAGAGGATGTCGGAGGTCATGGCGCGTCGGTTTTTCTTCCTCCTCCCCATCGGGGAGAAGGGGAGAAAGAAGTCAGCGACCCAACTCTCGCTTCGTCAGGACCAAATTTCACGCCGTCGCGCATCACGCCGCGCCCTCGACGATCAAGATCTCGCCTGTTGAATTTGCGCGCCGGATTTTCGCCGCCGCCTGATATTCCGGCGAATTGTAGCAGGCGAGCGCCGCCTCATAGGACTCAAATTCGACGACGACGTGGCGGCCGCGCGCCTTACCCTCGACCGGATCGAACTTGCCGCCGCGCACGATGAACTTCGCGCCGTATTTTTCGTAAGCCGGCTGCCCCGCTTTCATGTAGTCCGGATATCTGTCGGCGTTTTCGACATCGACATGGCCGATCCAGTAACCTTTCGGCATCCTTTGCGCTCCTTACGCCTGATAGTCCTTCAACAGGTCGCGCGCGACGATCACGCGCATGATTTCATTCGTCCCTTCCAGGATCTGGTTGACGCGCACGTCGCGGAGCATCCGCTCCAGCGGATAATCGCGCAGATAGCCATAGCCGCCATGCAGCTGCAGCGCGTTGTTGACGATGTCGAAGCCCTTGTCGGTGACGAAACGCTTGGCCATCGCGCAGAATTTCGTCGCGTCCGGCGTCTTCATGTCGAGCTTCCACGCCGCCTGATAGAGAAAGATGCGCGCCGCTTCGAGTTCCGTCGCCATGTCGGCGAGCTTGAATTGCAGCGCCTGCTGTTCGTTCAGCCGCTTGCCGAAGGCGCGGCGTTCATTGGCGTAATCGAGCGACGCCTTCATCGCGGCCGACGCCGCGCCGAGCGAGCAGGCGGCGATGTTGAGGCGCCCGCCGTCGAGGCCCATCATCGCGAATTTGAAGCCGTCGCCCTCGTCGCCGACGCGGTTCGAAACCGGAATGCGGCAATCCTCGAAATTGACGATCGCCGTCGGCTGCGAATTCCAGCCCATCTTGCGTTCATTGGCGCCGAAGGAAAGCCCCTTCGTTCCCTTCTCGACGATGACGGTCGAAATGCCTTTCGGCCCGTCGCCGCCGGTCCGGACCATCACGATATAAAGATCGGTGACGCCGGCGCCGGAGATGAACGCCTTGGCGCCGTTCAGCACATAATGTTCGCCGTCGCGCACCGCCTTCGTTTTCAGCGCCGCGGCGTCGGAGCCCGAGCCCGGCTCGGTCAGGCAATAGCTCGACAGCAGCTCCATCGAAGTGAGGCGCGGGCAGTATTTCCGGCGCAGCTCCTCCGACGCGAAGCGGTCGATCATCCAGGTGCACATATTGTGGATGGAGATATAGGCGGCCGTCGACACGCAGCCCGCTGACAGCGCTTCGAAGATCAGCGCCGCGTCGAGGCGCCCCAGGCCCGAGCCGCCGACATCCTCGCGCGTATAGATCCCCGCGAGACCGAGCGCCGCGCTCTTGCGGATGACGTCGACGGGGAAATGTTTTTTCTCGTCCCACTCGGCGGCGAAGGGCGCCAATTCATCGGCGGCGAAATTGCGCGCCATTTCCTGAATGGCCGCCTGTTCATCGGAGAGGCAGAAATCCATGGATCAAGCTCCGGAGGCTTTTCGGGAATCGGCGACCGGGCGTTGCGCATCTGGACCCGCCGCCGCGTCTTCGGCTTCATGGAGGGCGTCCGGCGCGAGATGGACGACCGCCGCATTGTGGTCGCCAGCGGGCGCCTCCCCCTCATGCCCCTCCAGCGGCGTTCCTTCAAATCCGGGCATGCCGGGCAGCGGGTGGTCGCGCTCTTCGGTCAGCGGCGTCATCGGCCCGTGCTGGCCTTGGCGGTGCGTGTACCAGCGGAATGCGATGTAGAGCACGAGCACGCTCACCGCGATCGCCGGCAGCCAGAATTTCGCCGCTTCGCCGGCGACGGCGCCGCCGACATGAAAGAGGGTGAACATGATTGCGACATACATCGACGCCGTCATCAGGAGAACGATGAGATATTTTCCATAATGCGCCCGGAAGAATCCGCAGGCGACATAGGTCGGAATGCGCGTCCCCGGCACGAAGCGCGCGGTCAGCATCGTCTGCACGAATTCCTTGCGCACGAGATCGCCGGCGACGGAGACGCCAGGTTTCTCGGCGAATTTATGCGCCCATTGATAACGGTGGGCGAGCCGCCCGATCCAGTATTTCCACGCGTCCGATCCCATCAGGCCGGCGAGGATCGCCGCAACAAGATACGGCGTCGGCGCAAGGCCGAGCATCGAGGCGGTGGCGGCGCCGATCACCGCCGCGTCCTCCTGCAAGAAAGGCAGCAGGAAAATCGCCAGATAAAGCGCAAATCCGGTCAAATGCGTGAAATCTTCGCCGATGCCGAACACCACTCGTACTCCTAATATTTCTGTTTCTGCGGCAGGCCGTCGACGATGTCGTAGTAATCGCCCTTGTCCGCGACGAAGATGTGCTCGGCGATGCTGACGCCGGTCGGCGCGTCCAGCGCGCCGACGCCGACGGCGATGCGGTCGGCGTGATCCTTCAGCCGGTCGGCATGCCAGAACAGCGACGTCCCGCAATTTTCACAAAAGCCGCGCCGCGCGTAGTCGGACGAACGAAACCAACGCAGCTGCGCCTCGCCCCTCGTCACCTTCAGAGAGTCGAAGGGAACATTGACCGACGCCCAGTAATTGCCGCTCCACCGCCGGCATTGCCCGCAGTGACAGGCGTCGGCGCGATCGCGGTCGCGCGCCGCCTCGAAGGCGACCGCGCCGCACATGCATTCGCCGGAAATTTTCGGCGCCATCATCCGTTCCTCACAGCGTATTGAACCGGCCGAGCAGCCAGGTCAGCCACGCGCGATACCCTTCCTGATCGAAATCGGCGTCGCAGGCCGCCGTCACGATCGCGCGAACCTCCTCCTCCGTGTCGTTTTCCGCAAGGAGTTTTGTAAGCTCGCGCATCGCTTCATCGCGTCGCGGCGCCCAGTCGGCGACCATTTCCCTGACCGCGCCCTCAAGCCCGCCATGTTCGCCGACAGTGTGGCTGTTCAGATAGCCGCCAAGCATCGCGAAGGTCGCGGGATAGCGCCCTTTCAATTCGCTCCGCACATTCTCGAAGTCGCGCAGCAGCGAGGCGGCGTGCGCGGCCGGCGATTTCACTTCCTCGGCGCGTCCCTCGATGATCGGGCCGCCGCCCTTGCGCTCAATCGGCGCGCCGCCGCCCCGGAGCGACTTCCAGAGATTGACGGCGATGAGCGCGAAAATGCCGAGCGCGATGAGTTCGAGGAGGAGGATCATGATTTCAGCATTCGATGGCGTTGATGTGTCCGGCGGCGGCGTAATCGAGAAGCGCGCGGTCGCGCGTCACCAGCGTATGACCGTATTCGCGCGCCGTCGCGGCGATGATGCGGTCGGATGGATCGCTCGGCGGCGTCCCGGGAAGAAAATGCGCATTGATGAGAATGGACGGCGTGAGCGGCGCGAGCGCCGTCCCTGCTCGGCTGCTGAGGCCTTCAAAGAAAGGCGCCGGCGCCATAGCGAGAACAAGCCGGCGCTTTGCGGCGAGCATGGCGATTTCCCATGCGGACCACGGAGAAATGTAGATCGCCCTCGCCTCGGCCGCTTCCGCAAGAGCCGACAACGCCGAGAGCCGCATCCGTCCCCCTTCCGAAAAAAGCAGCGCGCAGGTGTCAAGGAGCAGCTTTTTCAAGGCGTCGGTTTCCCAAACGGCGCGCTGTTCGCGTGCTCCGAGTTCGGACCATAAAGGTCATCCCACTCCGCTTCCATCTCGGCTTCGGCGTCCTTCCATTCCTCGGGCGTACAGGCGGGCGCGCCGGGATCGATATCGGCGACGACGGTCATTGTTCCTTTCAGGAAACCGAAGAAATCGACAAGAGGATGGTCCTTCGGCAGTCCCGCCAGGAATTCTTCTGCCGACACGAGCTCGTCCTCGCCTTCTTCCAGGGCGCTGGCCGGCGGGCGCAACATTTTCGTCTCCGGCGCACGCGTCGAGGCGTATTCAAAATCGCGCGGCCGGTCGCCGAAGCCGGCGCGACTGGCGGCGG